>NZ_LT627735.1:2077500-2377500 GCF_900101765.1 Nonlabens sp. Hel1_33_55 | reverse complement strand
GTCATGAGTAATATAGCTAGTGCATTTTCAACCTACGCTACCATGCCAGCACAGCAATCTGAAGAAACCAATGTACCTAAGATTACTCAGCTTGCACTAGATATTTTCAATGATTCTCATATAGAGTATTATGAAGATTCTGAGGAGCTCACGGCCATATTTGATCGTACCCAATTGATACGTGTGGTAACAAATCTCGTTAAAAACGCGATGCAAGCGGCGCATGATGATCGTGATCCTGAAATAACTGTATCAGTAACTCACGATGAATCTAATATCTATTTAAAGGTCACTGATAACGGCACCGGTGTTGCACCAGAAAATGAATTTAAAATCTTCGAACCTAAATTTACCACTAAGAATAGCGGCATGGGATTAGGACTGGCCATGGTAAAACAGATCGTAGAAAATTTTAACGGGAATATCACCATGCAAACGGAATATGGATCAGGTACCACCTTTACTGTTTGTTTGCCACGGATCAAGTAAGTTCCATACTCTAAACTTAAAGCTCCAAGCTCCAAACCTCAATTTCCAAATCAGTTCGGTGAAAGTCATCAACTAAGTGGATCTCAATCATAAGATGCGGAATTCATTCTGCGCCTTGTGATGTGCAGGTCTAAGTAATTTTCTTCATTTTTTGCTAACGTTTAAACTCACAGATTCTCTGTAACTTTGAGCATAATCAAATACCCAAGCCATGAACAACATCCAAGTAGACATAGATAATCGCATCGCAACAATCACCATCGACAGACCCAAAAAGCTGAATGCGCTTAATAGGGAAACCATTGAAGAATTAGGAACCGCGTTTGCAGATTTGGAGGAAAATGAGGATGTGCGAGTAATCGTGATCACAGGATCTGGTGAAAAGGCCTTCGTTGCAGGTGCAGATATTTCAGAATTCGCAGACTATGACGAGATGGAAGGAAAGAAGTTGGCTGGAAGAGGACAGCAGGAATTATTTGATGTCGTTGAAAATTGCGCCACTCCAGTTATAGCAGCTGTGAACGGTTTTGCATTAGGTGGTGGTTTAGAGCTTGCCATGGCGGCACACTTTAGAGTTGCTAGCGATAATGCTCGATTGGGATTGCCAGAAACCTCGTTAGGTGTCATTCCAGGTTATGGTGGAACGCAGCGTTTGCCGCAATTGGTTGGAAAAGGTCGCGCCATGGAAATGATCATGACGGCAGGAATGATTGATGCCAATCAGGCATTGACTTATGGATTAGTCAACCACGTGGTTGCTCAAGAAGAATTGCTCGACTTCACCTATGATCTCGCCAGAAAGGTCATTAAAAATAGCCCAATGGCCGTAGCTGCTGCCATCGATGCCGTCAATGCCGGCTACACTGATGGAACGGACGGTTATCAAGTAGAGATCGATAATTTCGGAAGCTGTTTTGGAACTGAGGAATTTGTCGAGGGAACGACGGCCTTTTTAGAAAAGCGTAAGGCAGAATTCTAGTCCGCTTTCGCGAAAGCGTTACTGCCATCAACCCCTAAATAGGAAGAAGTCATTTTTCATGTCTTCGATTTTTTCGTCCTTGTTGGTGATAATATATTCCAAAGCTTTTTCCGTGAACTCAAGGCCTTTATTGGTCAGAGAAACCAATTGATTTTCAATCGTGATCAGGTTATTTTGGACTGCAAGATCTAGAACGGATTTGGCTCTTACATGATGCCAGTTGATATGTTCTTGTAAGTGAGCCACGTTACGTTCTTCTAAACTATCATGATTATTGAGGTGTAATAAAAAAGTGAGCAGGGAAACTTCTTTGCGTTGACGATTCTGACGTAACAGTACAGCGATCAGACCTTTACTGGGAGCAAAAAGATAGATCGCAAGAAATAATAATCCCAAAACAGTTGTAATAGATCCCGATATAGAGGCATCCAACCATCTTGCAAACCAATATCCACCTATGGCACTACCAACTCCAAAAAGAAGTGACAGCACCAGCATCTTTTTCAAGTCTGTTGTCAATAAATATGCGGCTGCCGCTGGAGTTATCATAAGGGCAACCACCAGAATAGCACCAACGGCATCAAAAGCAGCTACGGTAGTTACAGAAGCTACACTCATCAATCCATAATGTAATATTACAGGCGAGAATCCTAACGCCGAAGAAAGCCCGATGTCAAAGGTGCTCAACTTTAATTCTTTATAAAAGGCTAGTAATAAACCTATGGTGATCACTAGAATGGTAGAAATTACCCATAGTGCTTTAGGTCCAGCGTCAATACTGTCTATATAAAGTCGATCAAAAGGTGCAAAAGCTAATTCGCCTAACAATACCGCATCCACATCAAGGTGAACATCATTAGCATTTTGCGCGATCAGTATTACACCTATACTAAACAGTGCGGGAAATACTAGGCCTATTGCGGTATCCTCTTTGACCAGTCCTGTTTTCTGAATCATTTCTACTAGAACTACTGTGATAATTCCGCTGACAGCTGCGAGAAGGATCAACCACGGCGACGCGAGATCTTGAGTAATCATGAAACCAATCACGATTCCAGGCAAAATGGAATGACTGATCGCATCACTGATAAGTGCCATTTTACGCAATACCAAGAACACACCTGGAATCGCACAGGCAGCAGCAGTGACGGCGGCAATAAGCTGTATCTCTATCGACGGATTCATGATTCTGGGATATTGGTATTATACAAATTAGAAGCGGTTTCAAATCCAGAATTGGTTAGTGACCATTGGTTACCGCTGATTTCAATCCAATGCTTGTGTTCTAATTGGGACAACGTATTTTTAGTAAATCCCTGAAAATTATTTAAAATTCTAATGGCGTGAGGTCTTGAGATATCTTCATGTTCTCTTACAATTGTGTACATGAAGTACAACGTTTTTTGTAGCTCAAGCTCACGACGATTGCGCAGCAATCGTAATTGTTTAAATAGTATTCCACGACCAGGAGAAAATATAAATGAAACAGCGACAAATACGGCTGCTACCAGAACAATTACCGGACCCGTTGAAACATTAGGCTGACTTGCACTAATAGCAGTACCAAATACACCAGAAAACATTCCGAAAATCGCCGCAAGCAACACCATCACACTCAAACTATTGGTCCACTGTCTTGCTGCAGCTGCAGGCGCGAGCAGCATCGCACTCATCAAAACAACACCAACGGTTTGTAATCCTATGACAATCGCCAAAACAATAAAGAAGCTGATCAAGCCATCAATAAACTTGGTATTGAAACCCAAAGTCATGGCATAGTTTTTATCAAACAGTAATAGCTTAAACTCCTTCCAAAACAGCAGCATCACTAATAAACTGATACCAGTAACAATGCTCATCATGATGACATCACTTTCCACTAAGGTTGCCGCTTGACCAAATAAATATTTGTCCAATCCAGCTTGATTGGCATTGGGCTGTTTTTGGATGTAGGTCAACAACAACATCCCAAACCCAAAAAACAGACTTAAAATTAAGCCCAAAGCGGTATCGGTTTTTAAATGTGTTTTAGTGGTGATCCCACGAATCCACCAGACACCTATTAAACCGCTGACGAGGGCACCTAATAACAATACATTGGAATCTTTAGCACCAGTGATGAGAAACGCAATCGCTATTCCTGGTAAGGCAGCGTGCGAAATCGCATCACCCAATAAGCTTTGTTTGCGTAACACCGCAAAACTTCCCAGCATACCACAGATCGCACCCAGCACGGCTGTTCCCAGCGTAATGGTACGTAAAGTGTAATCCGTAAAGTATTGCGTAATGTCCACTAATTGTTGGTTTTAAAGTTCCAAGTTCCCGTTTCTGTCATGCTGAATTCATTTCAGCATCTGCTCTTTATTATTTCTTGAGTTTTTCCGCTTTCGCGAAAGCGATATTATTGCTGCACTGCTACTTTATAATTAATACCATAAGTTTTAGTCAGGTTATCATCGTTGAAAATATCTTTCACTGGTCCCGTAGCAATGTGTTTTACATTTAAAAAAGTCACCCAGTCAAAATATTCCGGAACGGTCTGTAAATCATGATGTACGACGATGACCGTTTTTCCTGCCTTACGTAATTCTTTGAGGATGTTGATAATGGCGATTTCAGTGGTTGCATCCACACCTTGGAAAGGTTCGTCCATGAAATAGATCGCAGCGTTCTGCACTAATGCTCTGGCAAGGAAAATACGCTGTTGCTGTCCACCACTCAATTGGCTGATTTGTCTACTTTTAAATGCCAGCATTCCAACTTTTTCCAATGCTTCCAGCGCCTGTTTTTTTTCTTTGGCACCTGGGCGCTTGATCCAGCCCAGAGAGCCATAAGTTCCCATCATTACCACATCCAGCGCTGTCGTAGGGAAATCCCAATCCACGCTACCTTTTTGTGGTACGTAGGCTACTTTATCGCGTTGTTTGCTATAGGGTTTCCCATAAATTGCCACAGACCCAGCAATAGGATCAATGATTCCCAAAATGGATTTTATCAGCGTCGATTTTCCTGCACCATTCGGACCAACGATGGCCATAAGAACGCCTTCTGGGATGGATAAATCTATGTCCCATAACACAGGCTTATAATTGTAGGCTACCGTTAAATCATCTACCGCTACTGCTATCTTTTCTTCCATTATTTCAGTGCGTTAACTATGGTTTCTACGTTATGGCGATACATTCCAACGTAGGTGCCTTCAGGTGTGCCAGCACTTCCTAAGGCATCGCTATATAACTCTCCACCTATTTGTACCTCTTGACTTTGGGCACGTACCGCTGCCTGCAATGCTTCAACCGTACGTCGCGGTACGCTACTTTCTATAAAAACGGCTTTGACTTGATTATCGATAATGAATTGAGTAATGCGCTGGACATCTTGCACACCAGCTTCGGTTGCTGTAGAAAGTCCTTGTAATCCAACCACCTCAAAACCAAATTTTCTACCAAAGTAATTAAATGCATCATGGGCGGTTACAAGGATTCTCTTCTCTGCTGGTAATTGCTCTATGGTTGCTTTGAGATCATTTTCCAATTGATCAATAGTTGCTAAGTAGGCATCGTTGTTGGCTTTATAGGTTTCCGCATTTTCTGGGTCTAGGTCTGACAATTGTTGGGTAATATAGATTGTCATTGACTTCCAGTAATCTACATCAAACCAAATATGCGGATCGTAGCTACTGGCAAAATACTCGCTACCTATCAACGTGCTTTTATCAAGCGCATCACTAATCGCCAATGTGTTTTTTCCCTGCGCATTCATTTTTTCGAACACTTCGACCAATTTTCCTTCTAGATGCAGCCCGTTATAAATGATGAGGTCTGCGTTGAAGAGCTTAGATACATCACCTTCACTTGCCTTATATAAGTGTGGATCGACGCCGCTACCCATCAATCCTTGGACATCAATTTTGTCGCCGCCTATGTTTTTGACCATATCAGTAATCATGGTTGTTGTGGTAACAACTTGTAACTTTCCATCACTTGCCTTGGGACCACCACAGGATACTAGTATTAAGGTTATGATAATTAAAATTCCATGTTTCATATTCAAATAATAGTATAAGTGAGTCTCATGCTGGCGAGAATCGATTGGTTATTGTTGATGCCACGACCAGCGTTGAGGTCTAGCTGAACCGTAGGTCTAAAAAAGTAGCTAATACCAACGTCAAAGAAATGTTTGGATGATTCATTTGATGGAAATTCGCCATATACTTCAGTATTCAAACCCCATTTCCCAAAGGGTAGCCAGTTGTGGGCCAGAATATATAATGGCAAAATACCTCTTGAATCTCCACCAGTAGCCGCTCCTATATTAACACGGACGGCATGTTGATCGTTGATTTGATGTAATCCTAGAACCCAGAGATCATATCCAGTATAGTTTGGTTTGTTGTCAGAACTAGCCGTAAGTGGCAGAAATACGTGACTCATGACTGATATCTCCGGAGTGGATTCAGTCTGCTGGAAAAAGCGATATTTAGCACCTATCTGTAAAGGCGTTGTACCGCTAGTTCTATCACCTATCCTAGCGCCGCCATCCGTGGTTTCTGAGGAGTTGACATCAATTCCCAGACGCAATTCCATATGAGGAAAAATGCCATAAAGTAGTAGGGTATTGTTGTAGGTTAGTACGCTTTCGCGAAAGCGGAACTCACTATTTTCTGTATAGATCACAGCAATCTGTGCTTGAAATTCACCAGTATTCATGGTTGTCGCAGGCTCTATGAGTTCTTGCGCAAAACCTGAGGCCGTAAAGCTAGTCATCATGAAATACGCCCACTTTTTCATGATTGGGAGTTTAAATAAATATTGTTTGCGATCGCCTGTGAAATGTGTAGAGTTTTATAATCGGTTTTAATAACGAAGGACCCGTCAAATTCTTCACGTTCCAAGACCTCGATATGACTGCCCAACTCTATCTGGTGCTTATCCAAATATTTTAAAAAACTACTGGACGTATCGATAACGCCAGTGATGGTTCCCTGATCACCCTTGGTAAGTTTTGATAATTGGATTTGTTGGACCTCTTCATAATTCCCATCTCGGTCAGGAATAGGATCGCCATGCGGATCCTTTCTGGGAAAGCCCAAGTGCTTATCCAGTTCATCAATGAGTTTGCGAGACTGGATATGTTCCAGCTGTTCTGCCACATCATGAACCTCATCCCAAGTGAAATCTAGCTTTTCTACCAGAAAAACCTCCCAAAGCCGATGCTTTCTAACGATCTGGTTGGCACAATCGATGCCGCTCTTTGTGAGTCGCGAGCCTTTATAAGGAATGTATTCTGCTAGATTTTTATCTGCCAGCCTTTTAAGCATATCCGTAACCGAGGAAGCCTTAGTATTCATTTCTCCAGCAATCTCATTAGTAGAAACTAGCGCAGTTCCTTTTTGAAGATGATAGATGGCCTTAATATAGTTTTCCTCTGATACTGAATGCATACGACAAAGGTAAAATATTAATTTGGTTTGTATAAATCTTTTTTTAGACAAGGCTAAAAAATTGTGAAAATGATTTGATGATCGCTTGTTTAATTGATTGCGTATATTTTATAAGTGCGCGTCAGTTGGAAGTAATGTTGATTAATAGCTTGTTATGTGAAGCCTTTTTCTCGGCTCTTAAATAACTAACGATGTCAAAATTATTGCCGCTGATCTTACTAGTCAATCTAAAGAAGCGAGTATAAAAAAAGCGACTAAGGCGATTGAGTCTCTTTAAGATGTATAGAGGATATAAAAGAAAAAGCCATCACAACTGAATTGTGATGGCTTTTTTAATTTCTAAAGTGATAATGATCAAATTAGACCAATATTTACTTAGCTAACCCTTTCTTCAACACCTCTTTTATTCCCTCTAGATTTTCAGTAAAATCCATCATCTGATTCAATACTTGAGACATTTGATTTTGCCCACCTAGACCGTTCAGCTTGTTATTTTTTGCAAAAATTTCTTTGATGGCTGTCCATCGTTCTTGCTCTTTTGGTTTTATGGTGCTTACCAGTTCTTTGTATTTCAACAAGTTTGCTTCTGCAGCGCTGGTTAAGGTTTGTGATTCACTTTCATAGTGTGATGATAGGAGAGTTTGTAACTCTTTATCATCCATGATAGGAACAACTTTAGCGACCAGTTTATTCATATCACGATAAGAACCTTGTAGTTTGAAAGAAGGCTCCGTACGATAAGCATCTTCCATTCCTGCGCTGGCGATGTACGCTTCATTTACTTTAAGAACCGTATCCCGTATCTTCAATACCTTTTCTAGGACAGCGACATAGTCGGCTATTTCTTGGTTGCTGTGGTTTCCTTTGAGTTCGTTATCGCTGGCGCCATTTTGAACTCGATCGATTAAGGCATATACATCATCAAAGTGCTTGTTACTTAACTGTTGTAATACTGGATTGCTCGTTAATGCATTTTCAACCAGACTTAGTTCAAACAAATGAGCCGTATCGCCTATGATATCTCCAAGATTATAAATATCTGCACGGTTGGCAAGCATGTCTGGAATCTGGAATTTATCTCCGCTTTCTGTATAAGGATTACCAGCCATGATCACGCAGAATTTCTTACTACGTAGATCATAGGTTTTAGGCTTGCCATTATAAACTCCTTCAATCTTACGTGTTCCATCAGACAGACTGATGAACTTTTGTAAAAACTCGGGATTACAGTGCTGGATATCATCCAGATATAACATCACGTTATCACCCATTTCAAAAGCAAGATTCAGCTTTTTGAGTTCTTCACGAGTTGCCGCATTAGAAGCAGCTTCTGGATCTACAGAGGTAATATCGTGACCTATAGCTGGACCGTTGATTTTCATAAAAATCAAGCCCAACCGGTTAGCCATGTATTCCATCAAGGTGGTTTTACCATAACCTGGTGGTGATATCAAGAGCAACAATCCCATTCGGTCGGTACGTTTCGTATCGCCTACGGTTCCTAATTGTTTGGCCAGATTATCGCCTATCAATGGGAAATATACTTGGTCGATCAATTTGTTACGCACAAATGAGCTTAGCACTCGTGGCTTGAATTCTTCCAATCGCAACGATTCTTTTAACTCTTCAGTTACTTGATGTTTTGCTTTTCTAAAGGTTTCATAAGCTGGCACTTTTACAGTAGTAAAATGCTCCAAAACGTTCACAAACTCGTGGTAATTGAATACAAATTCACTTTCGTTGATCGTTCCATGCGATCCTTTTAATCCTGTAATTGTTTCCACAGGCGATATTGCTACCGTTTTATCGGCAGTCAGTTTTCCGTAGAGGATGTTAGCAACACATTCGTTTGTATAGGGCAATAAAGCTTGTTTTGATTCCGCTTTCGCGAAAGCAGAAACCCAATGTCTCACCAGTTCTACTTTAGACTTCTCGTCCTCACAGGCTTCTAGACTTTTCTTGAATTTCAAATCGGCATTTTGAGATTTTATTTTTTTCTCAAAAGCTTCCTTTAACTGAATAGCACTCGTACTTACAGTAAAATGATCGTTGTCTTTTAGTTCATTGAATAGATATTCAGCGATTTGGTGTTCGTTTCCAGCAGTCGAGTTGGAATTATGCTTTATAGAATCTAAACTCCGTTTCGACAGGCTCAACGTGACATCGCTTGGTGTTTTTTCCTTTGTCAGACTGAGCTTGTCGAAGTCGGTCTTGTTTGCACTATTGGCTTTAAAAATCTCATCAGCCAATTCCTCCACAATAAAATCATACTCTTTACTATCTGGAAAAACAGATAACACCTCGCCAGCACTTTTTAAAATACGGTTGAGGTTGGAACGTTGCGACTGCTCTAAACTGTTCCAAAAAAACTGCGCTTTTGCTCTCGTGTTTGGATCATATGTGAGCAAGCCTAGATCATGATGTTTGTGTAATAAAACGCTTAAAATCTGTGCTGTGTCGTGATCGTGAACACCTTTCACATAACCGCCAGAATAGTTGCCGCTCGCTATTTCCTGCACGCGCAATAGCAAATCTGTAGGACTCATCATTCTCAAAGCTTCTTTGTCTCCAGTTTTAAAGATAGAGTAGGCGAGATAAGCCGCCCGATAGACTTCAGAGTTTTCTGAAACCAATTCTTGATTCCAGATTCCTTTGGATTGCGTCAGGATCTCATTGTGTAATTCCTGATAGAAATCGGTCCCTGTAAGATGATAAAACAGCGCATTATCCTTGAAGACTATGGTTAAGTCCAGCTGTTGTTTATTAACGCCAAATTTATGCTTGCCCAGCTTGATGATGTTATCACCATCCTCATAAAGCTCGTTCTTATCCTTGAGTTTTCTCAAGGCATCTTCTCGAGCTACTTTGAGGGCTGTTTCAATGGCTTCGGCTTTTCCAGCGTCCTCCAGATCTTTTAATTGTGCGATGATGTCTCGCACTTTATTAATCATTAAATCACTGGCAAAATAGCCGTTGATTTCTGTCGCGCTATCCAGTGATTGTGCTCTTTTTTGAACCCCTTTGATAATACGTTCTGCAGCGTTTTGGTAGGATATTGCCTTTTTATTACGCGCTTCTATCAGACTGCTTTTGCGATTATCAAAAGCGGCATACACTTCTTCACGCTTGGCAATAATTTCTGTGATGTACTCATCATAATCCGCAAACTTTCCTTCTAGCTCTTCTAGCTGTATGGAGATTTTAGTTAAGAATTCATCACACTTTTCTGGCGTGTTGGCAATGTCTAGGTAATTGATAATGCTCTGATCAATCAACTTCAGCTGTGCGGCAAAATCGGCTTGAGCTTCTTTTTTACCTACAATTTTCACCTTGTTTTTAATCGCCGCTTTTACCTGATTGATGGTCGCAAATATCAAGGAGATGTTCTCAATAATTTTAGTGGAATGCGACGTGTCCTCAATATCCAGATTAGAAACGATTTCTATTAGTAACTCCAGATCTTCTGCAATCTGATTGACCTCCTTTTCAAGGTTTTTAATCTCGATAACCTTTTTAGTAGCATCGAGAGCTTTTTGCTTTTCGGCAACAGCCTCATGATAAGGTGCTAGAGCCTTATCATCTAACAAAAAGGTAACCGCACGACGAGAAATCACTTCGTTTTGCTCCACGATTTGATCCTCGATTCCTTTTATGAAATCGGTATCTACATAACGTATTTCATACAAACCTATCGCTTCACCACGCAAACTGCGCAGTTGAGTTAACAGCTCTACAAAATCATTAATAGATTTGAACGACGTGCTTTTTATTTTGCTGAATAGCGTCTCAGCCTTTTTAGAAATATCCTTAGTCTCTGCAGCTGCTTGTTTGCGCATTTGCTTGACTTTCTCAAACTCGTCAATCGCAGCATTAGATGCTTTGTTGATTTCGCCAAGAGGCAGATTGATCTGCTTGGTTTCCTCTTCTGGCAGCCAATAGTATGCGTCTAGGATATCTTTTGAGGCACGAGCGATATCATCATATAAACCGCCGTAGCTGTCTTCTTTATTTAAAAGAGTCAGTAGCTCGTTTGCTTCGGCCATTGCTTTTACAATGTCCTTGTTACCTATTTTATAGAGCATGGTATCTTGATGCTCTGACGGTACAATATCACCTTTCAAATAAGGGGTTTGCCATATTTGCATCATGTGGTGCTTCGTCTGCTCATCTCCATTACGGAAGTAGCACAGCTCACCTTGTTCCAAAATTGTAAATCCATTACAAACGATAGGTGTCTTTACCGATTGATCAATCACGTTGTACGACATGAGAACGTACAATCCTTGTGCAGCATTATAGAAAACGTATAAATGATCTTCACCATTAGGCGAGGCAATTTTTTGCTGAAATTTTAGTTTTCCAGCATCGCTTGGAAACACGTTGTACTCACCAGTTTGCAAGTAATAACCGCTAGGGAAAATGATTCCTTGCTCGTCTGGTAACAGCACTGCAGCTTGAGCAATACTGTCAATTTTTTCTACTTCCTTGATCTTGTGGTTGTACACAAAATGACGCGGTTCTTCTTGAAATGGTTTGATTTCTAGAACGATGAGGTTCCCTAAATCTGCATATCGGTATTGACCATCATCGAGTGTCTGGTCGCGGTGCTCTACATCTTCCCGATAGATTCCTTGACCATCGTCTGTATTATCTTCTACTTTAATGGTTAAATCACCACCTATAGTTTCTACAAAAACTTTGTCTAAAATCGATACATGGCCGTGCTTTCCTGCACGCTGGTTATCACGTCCAGCTTCTTTCCATTGAAATCCATATTGCGCTGGGAAACGGTACTCGTGTTCACTGCGGTTGTCCACATACTGCAATTCGTTTTCTTTTATCAACCACTTAAAGGTCTTGATATCCGTCACTGAATCACTCAGCTGGAAAACCATGTGCAGGTAATTCCCTATGATCGCAAACTTGGAAAAAATGGTATTGCGATAGTACTTGTAAAGATTTTCAAAGTCGGTTTGAAAGATTGGGTCTTCAATGAGTTCTAAACTTGACCCAGCTTCCTGCCTGCCGGCAGGCAGGTCGCGAAAGCGTAATGCATCACCATCTTTCCCTTCCCGATCAAATTCATAAATACTAAAAACATCACTCAGATTGATCTCTGTACGTAATCCAAAGTGCACGTTATAACCAAAGATGCTGTTCTTGCCGATGGTCACAATATCACGAGCGATACAGTTATTCTCTGTATTCACACGGTCGTTTGCAATCAACCTAGTTTCCAGCGAGCCGAAGACTTTCTTGCGCTCTTCGTTGAGCGCATGGAGTCGTTGCTGCAAGTCATTTTTTTGCTTGAGCAATCGACTCTGGATGATCTCGTAAGTTCCAGAGTCCAGTTGTGTGGTGTCTTTTAGTTCTTTATCTGCCATTGAAATGGTAGTTAGTTTTATTGGTTCGAATCGTCTTCGACAGGCTCAGACTGACATTGCGATTTCATTTCTCTTTTTTATATGCTCGTGTCACACTGAGCCTGTCGAAGTGCGACTTCTAAAAAGCTTTGTTAGTCCCTATATCGTCTTCGACAAGCTCAGACTGACATCTCGTTGTATCAATATTCATTTTTCAATGTTTGTGTCACACTGAGCTTGTCGAAGTGCGACTGCACCATCTTTATTAGTTTCTACAACGTCTTCGATACTTCGATAAACTCAGCACAGGTGTAGCTCAGACTGACAATTCAATTTGAATCAATCTTCAACTCTTTTAATCTTATTTCCATACTCAGCGTAGTTTTTTGAAAACAAAATCAAATTGTCCCAATTTCCATCGATTAATGCCTGTTTCTTTCTCCTTGACCAGCCTTTGATTCGCTTTTCCCATTGAATTGCTTGTTCTGGATAATCCAAAAACTGCTCAAACCAGACCAATTCTAAGGGTAATCTTTTAGATGTATATCCAGCGGATTTACCCATTTGATGTTCTGCAAGTCTTTGGTCAAGATTAGAAGTAAAACCTGCGTAAAAACTATCATCGCTGCATTTTAAGATGTAGACAAAATAGAATTTCATAGATGGTTTAGTGATTAATGATTCCGTCTTCGACAAGCTCAGACTGACAGTCAATATTATATTTTGGCTTCTCGCGCTAGGGATAGCAGCGGTATCCTTTTAAGGCTATAAGGCTTAAAAGATATAGCGGATAGCCCGACACGATTCTTTCTAAAGAAAGAACCGTGTAGCGCCCTAGAAATCAACCTAGATATTACCCAACTTCTTATTGGACAACCCCATTCCTTTAGCCAGATTCATAAGGTTGGTCAAGATGTTCTGGTCTTCATTATTGTCAACTCTTGCCTGTAAATCAATCAATAGATTGGCAATCGTTAGGTTTTTAATGTCTTCAGAACTGATGTTGTAGCGGTCTGCAAAGTCCTTGACTTTATCAAGCAAATTCCCTTTCACGTCACCACTTCCTAGAATCGCATCTTTTACTTCAGTAACCGTTTCTGAATGATTCACGAGTCTATCATAACCTTTGGCTTTAGTGATCTGACCGATGATTTGTTCAAAGAACATGGTCTCACCACCAACGATATCAATCTTAGCCGCTCTCAATGCATCTCCTATCACTTGTGCTTGTGCATCTGCAATATCTTTCTGGATGTTGATTTGCGCCAGGTCTACTTGAAGTTCTTTGTCCAGACGTAGTTTGAACTCTTCGTGATCTTTACCTACACCATCGAGTTTCTTCATCGCATTGGCTTTCTCTTCAATTCCAGCAGCATCTGCAAGGGCTTTTTCTTTGATAACCTCGGCTTCAGCAAGTCCATCTTGACGTTTTGCAGCCGCTTTTGCGGTGATTCCGCTTGCCTCTGCTTCAGCTTTTTTCTGGATGATCAGTGCGTCAACAATTCCTTGACGTTCACTAGCCTCAGCTTTTGCATGCATTACTTGTGCTTCAGATAAACCAACGGTTGCTTCTTCTTTAGCGGTAGCTTCTGCAAGAATTTTACGTGCATCAGCTTCTTTTTCACTGGCTTCTTTATGAGCAAGAGCTTCGATATTGATTTCCTCTGCTTTTTGAACAGCTGCTTGTTTAGAGGCCTCTGCAGCAATTGTGATACGGATCAAGTCGTCTTGTGCTTTTGCCTCAGCATTTGTAATGGCTACTTGTTTAGCACGATCGGCAGATTTGAAAGCTTCAATGTCTTTCATGTTTTCCTGCTCCTGAACTACTCCTTTTTCAAGAACCACGCGATCTCTAATGACATCCTGGATGTTCTTTTTCTCAACTTCAACTACTTTCTCTTTCTCGATTTGTGCCAGAGTCACGACTCTTTCCCGTTCTGTTGCTTCTAATAGTCGATCTTTTTCTACGCGTTCTGTTTCTACAGCATCGGTACGTTGCTTGTTTTTCTCTGCAACAATAATCTGACGTTGCATGTTTTCTTCGGCAACTTTCACTTTTTCCTCAGTTGCTATGCGTGCCGTTTCAGACTTGAGTCTTTCTTCTTCGGCGACTTTGAGAGTTTCTGCGTCTTCGCGAGATTTGATGTTAGCAATCTCACGTTTTTGTTGCTCTTCTTTTTCGGCGAGTTGTTTGTCCAGTTCGAGAATTGCTTCCCGAGCCTCAACATCTTGCTTGCGAATTGTTTTTTCTTCATCACGAGTGATCAAGTTGGCCTTGATATTTTGCGCAGCGGTCAATTCGGTAATCTTCTTGATACCTTCTGCATCCAGAATGTTGTCTTTCTTTAAAAATTCAACACTTGTTTGCTCTAGAAAGTCAATCGCACAGTCTTCCAGCGTGTAACCATTCAAGTCTGTTCCAATGATATCCACAATCTCATCGCGAAATTCCCGACGAGCCTCGTACAAATCAATGAATTGGAATTTCTTACCTACAGTTTTGAGCGCTTCAGAGAATTTGGCTTCAAAAAGATCTTCTAGCGTTTCAATGCGAGAAGCGCGCTGCACACCTATAGTCTGTGCTACTTTCTTGATGTATTCAACCTCATTATTAACGCGTACAAAAAAGGCTACTTTGATATCGGCTCGCATGTTATCCTTACATATCAATCCTTCCACGCCCATACGCTCAATCTGGATTTTCTTAACTGAAATATCCATGGTCTCCACACGGTGGAAAACCGGCACTACATACAAACCTTTGTCTGTCGCGACTTTAGTACCTCCAAAACCAGTACGCACCAGCGCCTGTCCTTGATGTACTTTTTTGTAAAACATCGCGATGATCGCGAAGTAAACGATGACTAGGAAAAGGAGAATTCCCAGTCCTGTTACAATAATTCCTAAAATTCCGTCCATAGTTTGGTTTTATTAATGGTTGTGCAGAATGGTTTCTGCGGTTGTTATTATTTATTAATCTTTTTATTTAGTGACACGTCTTCGACAAGCTCAGACTGACATCTTTATGGATTACGCCTTACTCACTAAAAAATAATTTTTATCGTCCGATTGCTTGATGATGAGCACGCTTTCACGAAAGCGTAATTCTGATCCATCCAACGACTTGACGTAAATACTCATGGGATTTCCATCGGCAAGCACTTCTGCATTGCCCAACTTATCTCCTGAAATGGAGGACATCAAGATAGCGCTGCGGCCTAGAAAGTCTACTGCCTTGTCGCCATCTTTATTCAAGTTTTTGAAAAACGCTTTAAATGGTGTGGTTACGATTTTTGTCACAAATAGCGCTGGAATGAGAGCTGCCAGCACGATAATGAAGCCAAAAACATTATCATAGCTTCCTGTTACTGCTGTTGTTAAAACGCTCATGAGCCACCATAAGAAAATCCAAAACGTGAAGGTGAACATGAACGGCAAACCCACAAAATTGAAGTAAATCAATATGATTTGCCACCATTTGAGCTGTCGAGTTCGTTTGTTGACCACGTGCTCGCGATCCACTTCTGCATTGGCAACATCTTCAAAATCAAGGTTGCCACCTTCAATGCTGTCAAAATCCATGTCTAGGTCTGCATCCACATCAACATCGATGTCCACATCTACATCCAGGTCAAAATCAATACCGCTGATCATGGTAAAAATCCAATAAACAATAAGGATGAGCAGCAGCACGGTAAGCGTGATGTTGACTTCAGAAAATAGAATGTTGAAATAGTTTTCCAATGGTTGGTTGTTAATGGTTAGGTTTTTACACGCTTAGACTGACATTGTTGCCAATCCCTTCAAAAGCATTTTATGCTTCATCCTTCTTGATGCCCAATTGTGCTTTTAATTTGGCAAGGTCGTCATCCACTTTAGCTTGTTTGGTGTCTGCCGCAGCGTCGATTTCGTCATCAACACTTGTTCTTGATCCAGCCATGTCGCTGTAGGCTTCAGCAAGTGCTTCGTCTTGAGCTACCTTTTCCTTCATACGCTCAAGCATGCTCACAGTGCCAGTGCTGTCAAGTTCTGCCATTTGTTTATTGACATTTTTGGTTGCATCGCTTACTTTGACACGCGCTTTCAATGTCTTTAATTCATTCTCCCAGTTGGTGATATTAGATTTGATCGTGTCAATAGTTGACTTCAATTGAGCCACGTTATTCTCAAATTTCTCACTTTCCTTCTGGGCACGCTCTACATTAAGTTGTGCTGCCTCTTTTTTGGCTAGCGCTTCTTTAGCAAGTCGATCTGCTGCTGTAGTATCCATCTCGCCACTATGGGCTTTCTTTAGAATAATTATAGCCTTTTGCTCATAATCCTTTGCGGTAGCAGCATGTTCTTCCTTGTCATTTTTGGAGCGTATAGCTAGTGCTTTTACTTGAGCCATTGCCTCTACGCTTTTATTCAGGTCTTCCTTCATATCAAGAATTCCTTGTTCGGTCATTTTGATTGGGTCTTCCATGTTGTTGACAGCTGCGTTTGCTTCTGCCTGTCCTATTTTGAAAAGTCGTTTGAATATGTTCATGATATTGTTTTTTTAGTATTTAGAAAATTTAATAATGTGGTCAGAGTATTCACTTAAAAGCAAGCTTAAGGAATTAAGTGTACCTTCTAGTTCATTCAAGTCGATGTTCTCAATTTGCAGGGTGTCTCTAAAGATGACTTTAGATCCACTCTCATCCAGTACAAAAGCGCCGTGAATGATATCTCTATTTTTTTGAAGTAGGCTTTTAAAAACCTCTTCATTTTTGTTATTGATTTTGAAAATATATTGCTCCATGATTAAAATAGGAGGTGCAATCCCTAATATCAGGTTCTTTACACCTACACTTTCTTTTTCAATGACAAGAATGCCGTCAGCACGATTTTCTCTGGTAATCTCAAAATTAAGTTCTTGTAGGAAGTCCTTAATGGTATTAAAATAATTGTCCATTGGCATTTTTTAGAGGTTTAATATTACAAAAAGCTGCTTCGTGATCACAGGAAAATAGTTAAGCATTCCTGAATATAGAGAAGAATAAACGTCGTCATAATAGTTGTTTTAAGGTTGATGGTTATTTCGCTTTCGCGAAAGCGAACTCTGCAACGGCCTACTGCATCGTTCTAATTTGAATGTTAATCATAAATACTAGAGGTATTAATGTTCAAAAAATTAGCAATTATGAATTGATATTGCTAATATTGTTAGTGTAAATATAAGCAAAAAGTTTTAATTGCAAATAAAATTAGCAAAATAATGTCCTTTTTCGGAAAAAACATCAAAAAGATACGTGGAGTTAAGGGTTTGTCACAGCAAGCATTTGCCGACTTGTTTAATTTAAAGCGTGGTACATTAGGCGCTTATGAAGAAGGACGTAGTGAACCAAAAATTGAAACAATCATTATGATTGCTAATTATTTTAGCATTTCTATTGACCATATGCTCACTGCAGAATTAACGGTGAATCAATTGCTAAGATTTAATGATGAACTGACGATCTCTCCTGATGATTTAGAAAGAGAAAAATTTGCCTGTGTGCCCTGTATTACTCCTAATAATGCTAGTGAATATCTTCAATACAGAGAGAACGACCAGTTTATTGAAGACATGCCTCAATTGAGTCTGCCTATCAATCTTGAGAAAGAATTCATTGCTTACACAGTAGATAGTTTAGAAATGACGAGCCGTGATGAAGGTTTGTTTCCCAAGGACATCGTTATATCAGAGCGTGTTCCTACTGCAGTAATCCCCAAATTAAATGCAGGTACCATGGTGCTAGCGATCACTGCAGATCAATTCATATTACGCAGGATGTACATCACAGGCAAAAAATTGATCTTGAGAGCAGATCATAAAAAAATAGAGGATGTGACACTCGAGCTTACACAAATTAAAGAACTATGGCGCGCGAGATATGTCTTCTACCGTCGTTTGCCTGAGATTGCAAACGATATTTCTAGTAAAATGAATGCTCTTCAACAACAAATGGAAGAACTGCGTAAATTGACCAGCTAGTTTTTACTTTATAATTTGATAATCAGGTGATAAAAATTTTAGACCAAAATATCTCGTTTAATCTAATCAGGCGATTGGTCACCTTTTTTTTTATAGCGATTTCATTTGCTGTATTACAATCCTGCACCGTTCTGCAATACCGCTCCACAGATGCTGAATTACAGGAACATTTCAGCGCTAAAAAAATCCAAAATCAGATTGATTACTTTGCTATCGATAGTCTCGACCTCAATATTCGTATTCAAAGTGTAAAGAGGCAAAATGCTACCGTCAACTTTGTGTTTTTTCATGGATCGCCCAGTTCACTTTCGGCATGGAACAGATATTTAAGTGATAGTACTTTTGTTACGAATGCCAACTTACATGCTGTAGATCGACCAGGTTATGGATATTCCAATTTTGGAAAGGAAATGACTTCCATCGATTTACAAGCCAAATTGATGAGCGGTCTATTAGATCATTTCGAGTTGGAAAATGTGATTGCAGTTGGTTCATCCTATGGCGGACCACTAGCAGCTAGATTAGCTTATGAAAACAGCCGTGTCAAAGGAGTCATCATGATTTCACCAGCGATTGATCCTAATAACGAGAAGTATATATGGCAATCAAAATTTACCCAATGGTGGCTGACGCGTTGGTTGGTTCCCACTGGTTACCGTGTCGCAGGCGATGAAAAAACCGTTCATTCAAAGGAATTGGATTTGATCGCTGCGGAATGGGATCAAATCAAGGTTCCAGTGCTTCACATACATGGCGATGTTGATGACATCGTACCTTACGATAACGTCAATTATACGAGAGGTGTTTTTGAGAATATAGAAATCATAACTATTCCAGATACTGGACACGAGATAGCGTGGGCGCGACCAGAATTGATAAAGCCGCTGATTGTCGGCTTTATGGAAAAGTTACTCAATGAAGAATAAAAAAGAAGATCGTTGCATTGAAATGCATCTGAGTTTTTAATTGACCTCCAATATTTCCTCAAACTCCTCAATACTTATAGCATCTTCAACGCTATAATCACCAATCTTAGTCCTGCGCAGTGCGCTTAAATGACCACCATTGTCCAGCGCTGCTCCAAAATCATGAGCCAATGATCTAATATAGGTTCCTTTACTGCAGCTGATTCTAAAATCAACTTCTGGCAGATTGATTCTAGTCAATTCAAAATCTATTACGGTTACCGATCTGGTTGGTATCTCTGTAGTTTTTCCCTCTCGAGCAAGTTCATACAGACGTTTGCCGTCTTGTTTTATGGCGCTAAAAATAGGTGGTCGCTGCTGGATTTCGCCAGTGAACTGTTCAGTGGTTTTTTGAAGTAATTCTTTTGTTAAATGATCTGTTGGAAAATTTTGATCGATCTCGGTTTCTAGATCATAGCTAGGTGTCGTGGCTCCTAATGTTATAGTTCCAGTATATTCCTTTTTTTGGGCTTGGTAGGAATCAATGTTCTTGGTTTTTTTTCCTGTGCAAATGATCAGTAATCCCGTAGCTAGCGGATCCAATGTTCCCGCATGACCTACCTTGATTTTCTTCAATCCATAACGCTGCTTAATCATCCAGCGAACTTTGTTAACCACTTGGAACGATGTCCAGTTTAAAGGTTTGTCAAAAAGTAGGACGTTACCTGGAGAATATGGGTTGTCGGGAACTTGCTGATTCAATTTGTGATTTTCTGGGAATGAATATAAAAAGTTTACGCTGCGAGACTGCCTGCAATTATTGCTACAATCCCAACCGCAAAACAGTAATAAGAGAAGTAATGCAACTTGGCTTTTTTCACGAGCGAAATCATCCACGTACAAGCCACCAACCCAGTTACAAATGCAGCTATAAAACCTATAAGCAATGGCAAGCTAGAACTAGATTCTACATTCAAATCGCCACTCATGACGTCTTTGGCTATTTTTCCTAGAATTAACGGAACTACCATCAAAAAGGAAAAGCGAGCCGCTTTAGTACGATCATTACCTAACAAAACGGACGTTGAAATAGTAGCACCGCTACGTGAAACTCCTGGTAATATTGCGATTGCTTGAGAAACACCTATGATGATAGCATCCTTCCAACTTACCGATTTACCAGTATTCTTGGCACGGCCAGCGAGGAAAAGTAAAAGGCCTGTAACGATCAACATAAATCCAACAAGCAGCACATTGCCGCCAAAAAGTGATTCCAATTCTTCTTCAAATAGTAAACCGACGAATACTGCTGGAATCATGGATAGGACAATCTTGGCTGCAAACTGGGTTTCCTCATTCCATTGGAACGCAAAGATCCCTTTAAGCAGTTCCATAATGTCTTTTCTAAAAACAACAATGGTGCTCAACGCAGTGGCAAAATGAAGCACCACTGTAAACATTAAACTTTCTTCAGGAACAGAAGTGTCTCCTAAAATGGCTTTTCCCAATTCCAAATGTCCACTGGAAGAAACAGGAAGAAATTCGGTGAGACCTTGAACTACGCCCAGGATGGCGGCATCAAATGCATCCATTATTTATCTGGATCTAGAAGGATGGCATATACCTGAATCCCAAAACCTATGATAACTAAAGCTGGCGCAAGTCTAATACGTCTCCACGAGAATATCTCTGGGTTGAATACGCTGGGATCGTCACTACCGCCACCTATCATCAGGATAAAACCTAACGCAATCACGGCAAGACCTATGATCATCCACGTGTAATTTTTCTTCTTAAAAACAAATCCAAAAACCGGCTTGACATAATCAGGCTCGTTGCTTTGGACTGGTTCGTTCTTTTTGACTTTTTTACTCATAATTTCTTTTATAATTCCGCTTTCGCGAAAGCGAACTCATCATCAATTCTACGCAACCAGAATAGTCTTTCGTCTTTCGTCGTTGAGTGCAGCGATCTTTTGTCTTTAATAGTAAAGCTGATCCGTTCTTAAATTAAGATAACGAGTCGTTGCAAAAAATGTACTTATCAAACTGATCAAGACTCCAAAAACTAAAACGCCCACAAACAAAATTGCCAGCATTTTATAGTTCTGTAAAATTTCTAATTCGGGTACGTAACCATCCATCCAATAGACCACGCCGCCTAAGGCTACTAGTGCTAGCAATGCACCGATGACGCCCAGTTTGATGCTGGTCGTGATAAATGGTTTGCGTATAAAACCTTTGGTCGCACCTACCATTTGCATGGTTTTGATGGTAAAACGTTTGGCGTAAATCGATAGTCGAATAGAGCTGTTAATCAATAGGAAGGCAATAAAAATAAAGACACCGCTCACGATCAACATCCAGAAAGAGATACGTTTTACGTTCTCGTTCAATAGGGAAACTAGCGGCTTGTCATAACTCACTTCCTGAACAAAATCCTTTGCGGCAAGATCATCTGCAATTTGCTGGATCTGGCTATCATCCACAAAACTTGCGTTCAATCGCACATCAATAGAATTAGGTATTGGGTTAAAACCGTCCAATTTTGCTACAAAATCCTCGCCCAGATCGTCAATCGTTTGTTTGGCGCCTTCTTCACTACTCACAAACACAGCACTTTTGGTATAGTCTGCCATTTGTAATGATTTCTCCAACTGTTGCATTTCTACATCCTTGGCGCTGTCCTTAAAATAGATGGACATAGGCACCTGCTCGCGGAAGTAATCGGCTAGTTTCTGGCTATTCAGCAAGAAAAAGCCCTGTAGGCCCAACATAAAAAGTACCAAGAAAACACTGATCACCACCCAAAAATAGGAGCTGAACAAGCGGCGCTTTTGATAGGAAGAAGATGATGCCATAAATCGCTGTTGCAATGGATTAAGAGAACAAAAATAACAAAGTTCCTGTGGTGTCCGGGTTTACAACGTCATAAGTTTATTACTTGTTGCAAACTGCCTATTTTTGCGGCTTACAAATCCATCGAATGTTACTGTACGACCACAAGGAAATTGAAAAGAAATGGCAGAATTACTGGGCCCAGAACGGCACGTTCCACGCTCAGAATCATTCTGAAAAGCCAAAATTCTACGCGCTAGATATGTTCCCATATCCTAGTGGCGCTGGTCTGCATGTGGGTCATCCATTGGGCTACATCGCCAGCGACATTGTCTCTCGTTATAAGCGCCACACTGGCTTTAACGTGTTACACCCCATGGGTTATGATAGCTTTGGATTGCCGGCAGAACAGTACGCGATACAAACTGGTCAGCATCCTGCGATTACTACAAAGGACAACATTGCGAGGTACCGCGAGCAGATGGACCGCATCGGGTTTAGTTTTGACTGGTCGCGTGAGGTAAAAACCTCCTCTCCAGATTATTACAAATACACGCAGGAGATCTTCATCATGTTGTTTGACAGCTGGTACGATAACATTGCAAACAAAGCACGCCCTATAAGTGAGTTGGAGTTTTGCTTTCGCGAAAGCGGAACAACTTCCATCAACGCTGCAACAGATGAAGATTTGCGACAGTTCACAGCAGCAGAATGGAACGCTTTTACAGAACAAGAACAACAAGAAATTCTACTCGAATATCGTTTGACTTTCCTTGCAGATACCGAAGTCAACTGGTGTCCAGCATTAGGAACCGTACTGGCCAATGATGAAATAGTCAACGGCGTTTCAGAACGTGGTGGTCATCCAGTAGTGCGCAAAAAAATGCGCCAGTGGATGATGCGTATTAGCGCATTTGCAGAGCGTTTATTGAATGATTTGGAAGGTCTCGACTGGAGCGAATCCATCAAAGAAATCCAGCGCAACTGGATTGGAAAATCGATAGGATCGATGGTAACCTTTAAGCTGGATCGAAGCGATGACAATTTTCCCCTTAGGGGAAATGCCGCAGGCAATGGGGCAGATGTTTCCGAAAAAGATTTGAAAATAGACGTCTTCACCACACGACCTGATACTATCTATGGAGTGACCTTCATGACGCTGGCACCAGAACATGAGTTGGTCGATATCATAACCACAGAAGATCAAAAACAAGCGGTTGAGGCGTACAAAAAAGCTACCGCGGCGAGATCAGAGCGAGAGCGCATGGCAGATGTGAAAACCATATCAGGTGTATTCACGGGAGCCTATGCGCTACATCCATTGAGCGGTGAAAAGATACCGGTATGGATAGGCGATTATGTATTGGCAGGTTATGGAACTGGAGCTGTAATGGCAGTACCATGTGGTGATGAGCGTGATCATGCTTTTGCCAACTTCTTTGCAGGTCAGAAAGGAATGCCCGAAATCAAAAACATCTTCAAGGATGTGGACGTGAGTGAGGAAGCCTATGCCGCAAAAGACGATACAAAAATCACCAACAGCGAGTCCCTTAACGGAATGAGTTATAAATCTGGCGCGATGGCAGCAGCTATTGAAAAGCTGGAAGAAGTTGGTGCTGGTAAAGGAAAGACCAACTACAGATTGCGCGATGCGGTATTCTCCAGACAACGTTATTGGGGTGAGCCATTTCCAGTGTATTTCAAAGATGGTTTGCCACAAATGATTGACCGCAAATATTTGCCACTGGAATTACCAGAGGTAGATGAATATCTACCTACCGAAGATGGCGCACCACCTTTGGGACGTGCCACGCATTGGAGTTGGTGTACCAAAGAAAACAAAGTCGTTTCCAACGATGACGACCGTGATTGTGTATATCCCTTAGAATTAAACACCATGCCAGGCTGGGCAGGAAGTTCATGGTACATGTTTAGATACATGGATGCCAACAATGAGAACGAAATGTTCTCGAGCGAGGCTCAAGAATACTGGCAAAACGTCGATCTATATATAGGAGGAAGCGAGCACGCAACAGGTCACTTGTTGTACAGCAGATTCTGGGTGAAGTTGTTGCATGATCTTGGAAAAGTCACGGTCAATGAGCCATTCCAAAAGATGATCAATCAAGGGATGATTTTAGGTGAAAGTGCTTTTGCTTATCGACTGAATCCTTATTACCAATTACGAAATGAAATTCATGGGATTTCAATGCAGAACCCGACATTTGTCAGCTTAGATGTCTTTTCAAAATCTTGTGAAAGCAAAGAAGGTCCAGACTCATTGCTTTACACAGACGTTGATTATCTATTACAGGACTATATCGTAAAAAATGCGGTGTCTGATATTCCAGAAGAACCAAGCTTTAGTTTAAGTAAAATTAGGGTTGACGTTTCAATTGTCCATAATGATAAAATGAATACCGATGATTTCAGATCACACAACAATCACCAAGAATATGTGAATAGTGTTTTTCTGGAATTCCAAAACGGAAAGCTTTTTAATTCACCTAACACTACTGACTGGAAGGTCTCCCGAGAGGTTGAAAAAATGTCTAAGTCCAAATACAACGTCGTTAATCCAGACGATATCTGCGATCAATATGGAGCAGATACGTTGCGTTTGTATGAAATGTTTCTAGGTCCGCTAGAGCAGGCCAAGCCTTGGAATACCGCAGGAATTACGGGAGTTTATGGTTTTATCAAAAAGCTGTGGAAACTGTATCACGATGAAAACGGTTTTAATGTGAGCGATGAGAAAGCCTCGCCAGACAGCATGAAAACCTTGCATAAAACCATCAAGAAAACTCGCGAGGATATTGAGAACTTCTCATTTAATACCAGCGTGAGTAGCTTTATGATCGCAGTGAATGAATTGACCGCTCAAAAATGCAATAACCGTGGAGTATTGGAACCACTTGCGATATTGGTGTCGCCATATGCGCCACACATCGCAGAAGAATTGTGGTCATTACTAGGTCACAATGAATCCATCAGCGAGGCTGAGTTTCCAGTATTTGAAGAGAAATATCTGGTAGAAAGCAGCAAGACGTACCCTATTTCGTTTAACGGTAA
The DNA here is from genome assembly GCF_900101765.1 of Nonlabens sp. Hel1_33_55. Classification (NCBI taxonomy): domain Bacteria; kingdom Pseudomonadati; phylum Bacteroidota; class Flavobacteriia; order Flavobacteriales; family Flavobacteriaceae; genus Nonlabens; species Nonlabens sp. Hel1_33_55. The sequence continues at coordinate 2,352,414 of NZ_LT627735.1, read as the reverse complement.
AATGAAATTTACACTGGACCTACCAGTAGATGTTTCAAAAGATGAACTGGAACAAATGGTTTTGGAAAACGAGAAAGTTCAAGAGCAGTTGGAAGGAAAGGTAGTACGCAAGACGATTATCGTGCCTGGAAAGATTGTGAATTTTGTGGTGGGATAGTATTTAAGTGTGTTTGCTCTCATCAAACTTTCACGCTGAATTCATTTCAGCGTCTCGTTGATCTTGAGTGAACATGTCCTGGGAACAATAATCTAGCAGATCCTGAAACGAGTTCAGGATGACAGGTAGTACTGTAATTTGTGCAAGAACCATGTCTCGACGCTTCGGTAAACTCAGCGCAGCGCTGTCGCTCGACATTGGTTTATGGGCAATTGTGGTTTTAAACTTTTGCAAGCCGCTTCGAGCGGCAGTCGAGAAGGAGCGTTTTTAAGAAATGCATTTCACTTGCAAATAAGCTTATTTACTCCTCACTTTCGCGAAAGCGGACTCATCTTTAACATACTTCTTGAAAGGCTGTTATTTGCTTTGCTACAAAGGCGTTGTAGGGTATCTTTGCAAACCCTTAAAAACGACACTTTTGAGTGAGGCACAAGCCATAGCGAAATCTCCCGGAATGCTGGCCAATTATGTGGAAATCACAAAGCCGCGCCTGTCTATCGTTGTCGTGTTTTCTTCTATCGCCGGATACTTTTTAGGTGCTGTCACTTATGACTGGTTAACGGTCGTTTTGCTATGTATAGGTGGTTACTTTCTCGTAGGATCCTCAAACGTTTTCAACCAAATCATTGAACAGGATCGCGATGCGCTCATGAAACGCACGATGAACCGGCCTATTCCTACCGGAAGAATAGCGGTGAACCATGCTTGGATTTTTGGCCTGACCATGGCCTTGACAGGTGTTTACTTATTGTACTTGATCAACTGGCCTACGGCTTTCTTCGGTGCGCTGAGTATTATTCTATATGCTGCGGTATATACGCCGTTGAAGACGAGAACTCCGCTATGCGTTTTTGTGGGTGCCTTTCCTGGAGCGATTCCGTATATGTTGGGTTGGGTAGCAGCGAGTGGTAGTTTTGGCATTGAGCCTGGAACATTATTTATGTTGCAGTTTTTCTGGCAATTTCCGCATTTTTGGGCGATAGGATGGATGCTGGAAAGCGACTACAAAGCTGGTGGCTTTGAAATGTTGCCCACAGGAAATGCAGATCGTGGTACGGCGATTCAGATTGTTCTTTATACGATATGGACGATTGCGGTGTCGTTGATCCCAGCTTTTGGCGTGACTGGTTCTTTATACATGACCTTATGGAGTGCTGCGGTGATCTTACTGTTGGGACTTTGGTTTTTATATTATTCAGTCAAATTATTTAGGGAAAGAACGAATGCGGTAGCGCGCAAACTCATGCTGGTTAGTGTGAGTTATATAACATTAATACAGATCATCTACGTGATAGATAAATTTATAAGATAATGACAGATGTAACGGAATTACCCATTGAGCAAAAGTTAGCTCGATCCAAAAAACAGATGATGTGGTTTGCCATTGCCAGCCTTGTCATGATGTTTGCTGGATTGACGAGTGCTTATGTGGTGAGTAGTAGTAGAAGAGATTGGGTGGATATTGATATGCCATCAGAGTTTTTCTATAGTACTGGAGTGATTTTATTGAGTAGTTTGACATTATGGCTTGCAAAGAGCTTGATTAAAAAAGGAGATAAAGGTGCCGCGATGATTTTTACCGTGATCACTTTTGTATTGGGAACTATTTTTGTCATTATGCAGTTCATGGGTTTCAATTCTATTATTGAAATGGGATACCGCTTTACTGGTGCGGCCAGCAATGTGAATGCTTCCTTTATTTATGTCATAGTCGTGGCGCACCTTGCCCACATTGTTGCTGGCTTGATCGCACTTACCGTAATGACGGTACAAACGATAAGAGGAAAATATACAAGTGAAAACCTATTGGGTTTTGAGCTGGGCTCAATGTTCTGGCACTTTGTAGATATATTATGGATCTATTTACTATTGTTTTTAGTTTTTGCTAAAGATATTTTTTAGACCTATTTTTGCGACTTATTACAACTAATCTCAAGATATGGATACGACGGTAGCTGCTACTGGTACAGAAGGCCAAAAATGGGGTGGCGGCACACGACCACTCAACGCGAGTTATGGAAAGTTGATGATGTGGTTCTTCATCTTGTCAGATGCGCTTACGTTTTCTGGTTTTCTTGCTGCCTATGGATTTTCCCGATTCAAGTTTATCGAGGAATGGCCTATAGCAGATGAGGTGTTTAATCACTTCCCATTTATGCATGGTGTAGATGCGCCGATGTTCTATGTAGCATTGATGACGTTTATACTTATTGGGTCGTCAGTTACTATGGTACTAGCTGTAGATGCTGGGCATTATATGAACCGCAAAAAGGTTGCTTTTTATCTCTTACTTACAGTTATAGGTGGTTTGATATTCGTTGGTTCTCAAGCTTGGGAATGGAAGAATTTTATCGCTGGTGAATATGGAGCAGTCAAAACAAAAGGTGGTAAAATATTGCAGTTTGTTGACGCTCAAGGCGAAAGAGTAGCACTTGAAGAGTTTGTTACCGTTGGACCTAGACAGGTGCAACCATATGGTCAAAGCGAAGGGATATGGTATGAATCTTCTGGATATGAAAATGCTACCTACACACTATCTGAAGTACAACAAGGCTTTGCAGCGAGACCAGACCTATTAATTCGTACCCAACTTCTTCAAGTTAATGAAGAAACTGGAGCGTCTGAAAAGACTATTTTGTCTAGAGAAGAATCGCTTTTCAAATTAGATAATCAAGCAGTAAGTGTTGTGGAAGGTGCTAATCTGACTGAAAATGAATATGGAGCACCATTATTTGCAGACTTCTTTTTCTTCATTACTGGATTCCACGGTTTCCACGTATTTTCTGGAGTTATCTTCAACTTGATTATTTTCTTCAACGTTCTTTTGGGAACTTATGAGCGTAGAGGAAGCTATGAGATGGTAGAGAAGGTCGGTTTATACTGGCACTTTGTAGACCTTGTTTGGGTATTTGTATTTACATTCTTCTACCTCGTTTAATTTTTTAAGAAATCAAGATGGCAGATCACGCATCACACGCAGAACATAATGAACATAAACTAGCAATCTTTAGAGGCAAGTTGAAGTTCAAGAACAACGTCCAGAAAATTTGGGGAGTTCTTATTTTTCTTTCTCTCATAACTATTGTTGAAGTAGCATTAGGTGTTATTAAGCCTAATTTTCTTAATGGCGAATTTCTAGCTTTGAAATTTCTCAACTGGATTTTCATCATTCTTACATTAGTTAAAGCATACTACATTACTTGGGACTTCATGCACATGCGTGACGAGGTAAGTGGATTGAGAAGAGCCGTCGTCTGGACCGCTGTTTTCTTGATCATTTATCTGATCGCTATTCTTTTAGTAGAAGGTGATTATATCTATGAGGTTTACAAGAACGCCGCTGTAAGTTTTGACTTCTAGGCGATACTAACTACAAACATATTAAGGACGGTTTTTCCGTCCTTTTTTATACCTAAAGATGTCAGAAAAGAAAGATTCTTACGAGATCAAAAAAACGAATAAGGTTGCCAAGTATTTTGTTTTGGTAGTCTTGTTTGCTCTGCCATTAGTTGCTTATCTATTCTTTTTAGGTGGCAAACATCACTTTGATACGCTGCCGGTAATGAAGGAATCGGTTGGATCTCTAGAAAGTTTTAGAACGTTAGAAGGAGATCAAGTTCAACTACTGGATAGCGTTAGTGTAATTACCTTCTTGGGAAGTAAGCCTTATGATAGATTGGGATATGTTTCTAATATCAATGAGAAGATCTATAAGGAATTTCATGAGTTTGATACGTTCCAGATGATTTCGATCATTCCGCAAGCTGGTATTGCAGATATAGAAGAGATGCGTTCACAAATGCGTGGCACTACAGATATTGAAGACTGGCATTTTATTACTGCCACTGATGCTCAGATCAAGGAGTTTTTCAACACGCTTGATTCTGATTTGCAGCTCAATCCAGATCTTTCTTCCAATTTTGCCTTCATCTTTGACAAAGACGCCTCCTTAAGAGGTCGTGAGGCAGATGATGAAGACCCAGAACTTTATGGGTACGACACAGAAAGTGTAGCCGCATTGCAAAAAACAATGATCGATGACATGCGCGTCTTGCTAGCAGAATATAGATTTGCCTTCAAGAAAAATCGTGACGATCAAATAAAGGACGATGAGTAGAGAGAATAACACACCTTATTATATAGGATTAGGGATCATCATTTTGATCTTTGGATATTTTGCGGTTACCAACATTGTTGACTACATCCAGAAGGATAAAGTCGTGGATAGCAACCGCAGTGAAGATCGTGATCCAGTAGCAGACAAATTTCTCTATAAATTTAATAAGGTTCCAGACTTTGAATTTGTGAACCAAAATGGAGATACAGTAACTAATGAAACGCTTTTAGGAAAAGTGTACATCCTAGATTTTTTCTTCACAACCTGCCCTACGATTTGTACACCTATGAGCCGCAATCTGTCCATCGTCACAGACAAACTCTCTAAATATGATGATTATATGTCAGTGTCGATAAGCATTGATCCAGCTAACGACACGCCAGAAGTGTTGAAGGAATATGCAGCACGTTACCAGGCAAATGATTCTATCTGGCAATTTTTAACAGGCGATAAATTAGACACCTATAAATTAGCTCGTGAGGGCTTTAGTTCATTCGTTGGAGAAAGTGATGATCCAGCCATACGATTTGAGCATAGTGGTAATTTTGCTCTTGTGGATCAAGAAGGTTACATAAGATCTAGAAAAGACGCTTATGGCAACTGGATAAAAGTTTACAGTGGTATTGAAGAAAATGATTTTCCTGCAATGCTTAAAGAGATTACTGAAGATGCAGAAACCCTTTTAAATAAATAAACATGTTAGAAAAACGCGGCCCAGCCATCATTATCGCGATTTCAATAGTAGTTCCATTAGTGGTAGTGGTTCTTATGTTTATGCCAGAACGTTACAACTTCCTAGGTGTGGATTCTGGTTTGTTCCCTTTATTTCATGCCTTACTCAACGGTAGTACAGCATTGTTGTTAATTACTGGATTCACCTTAATAAAAAATGGAAACCGTACCGCACACCGTGCCGTTATGACCACGGCTTTTGTCATCAGTGCGATTTTTTTAGTGAGCTATGTCATATCAAAAATCAGCAACGAGCCGGTTCCCTATCCAGAAGACGCGCCACTGCGAGTTCTCTATCTTTTTATACTTGTCTCACATATTTTACTCTCTGCCATAATATTGCCGTTAGTACTTTATACCATGTATTTTGCATGGAATAAGAGGTTTGAACGACATAAGAAAATAGCACGATGGACCTTTCCTATATGGCTTTATATCGCCATCACAGGAGTTTTGGTTTACGTATTCATGCAACCCTATTATTAGATCAGGTGAAAAAGATTGTCATATTTACTGTAGTTCTTCTTTATTCCGCTTTCGCGAAAGCGCAATGTGCCATGTGCCGCGCCGTTATAGAAAGTGACGGTAGCAATGCCGAAGCTGAAGGTCTGAACAATGGGATTACTTATTTAATGATCTTTCCATATTTGCTAGTTGGAGGTATTATCTACATGATTTATCGCAGTACCACACGTAAAAAATTGAATTAACGGATTCTTAACAGCTATAGTGTAACTATTAGGTTTTTTTGGAGTCTATATAGCTGCACTCTCGTGCGCTGAAAAATTGATCCATGATTGAAATAAAAGACCTACACAAGTCATATAAAACGGGTAGCAACTCGCTACACGTTCTCAAGGGAATCAATTTTAATGTAAAAGAAGGTGAGTTGGTCTCTATCATGGGGTCTTCAGGTTCAGGAAAATCGACGCTACTCAACATATTGGGAATGCTGGATGAGGCAGATGAAGGCAGCTATACACTAGACGGCACACCCATCAAAAACCTCAATGAAAAGATTGCTGCAAAGTATCGCAACAAGTTCTTGGGATTTATTTTTCAGTCGTTCAATCTTATCAGTTACAAAAATGCCATTGATAATGTGGCTTTACCGTTGTATTATCAAAAACTTCCCAGAAAGGAACGTGAAGAACGCGCCATGCACTATCTAGAAAAGGTAGGACTTGCAGACTGGGCAGATCACTTGCCTAATCAACTATCTGGTGGACAAAAACAGCGTGTAGCTATTGCAAGAGCGCTTGCCAGTGACCCAAAAGTATTACTGGCAGATGAGCCAACAGGTGCACTGGATACCAAAACTTCTTATGAAGTGATGGACCTTATTCAAGGCATCAACGATGAAGGCCGTACCATTCTGGTCGTTACACACGAACCAGATATTGCTCAAATGACAAAACGTATTGTCAATCTCAAAGATGGTCGTATTATCGATGATACGCTGGTGGATCAAGTAAAAGCCATGAGTCATGTTTAATATAGAAAGCTGGCAAGAGATTTTTGAAACCATTCGTAAGAATAAACTACGTACGTTTTTAACTGCATTTTCTGTATTTCTCGGAATTTTTATTCTAGTGATCCTAATGGGTTTCTCCAACGGAATCGAGAACGGTGTAAAGTCAGAATTTGAAAGTGATGCCACCAATAGGATATCCATCCGAACCGGAATCACTACCAAAAGCTACAACGGACTCAACCCAGGGCGCAGGTTGCAATTGCGCAACGGTGATTATGATAATCTGAGTCAGAAATACGATGAGCAGATTGAATATAAAACTGGGACTTATTCTACATGGGGCGGACAAGTAAATTACCAGCAACAACAAGGTAATTACCGTATTGAAGGCGCTAATGCAGATCAGCAATTTATAGAGAACCAATCTATGGTTTCAGGTCGCTTTCTTAATCAGACAGATATTGATGAGAAGAAAAAGGTCGCCGTGATAGGTAACCAGATGAAGCTTGACCTTTTTAAGGATGAAAATCCTATCAATAAAACCATTCTATTAAATAATAATATCAACTTTCAGGTTGTAGGCGTTTATACAGATCCAGGCGGTAATCGTGAGGAATCTAGGTTGTTCATACCGTTAAGTACAGCGCAGCAGGTTTTCAACGCTGGTGATGATATAAGAAGCATTGCATACACCGTTAAGATGAGCGATAACTTTGACGAGGCTGTTGATTTGAGTATGGCCATGTCACAAGCGATCGATCAGGATTTGAGATCAAGATTTGCAGTAGCGCCAGATGATCGTGCTGCAGTGCGAGTCGATAATACATTGGAACAGGCGCAGAAAATTTACGGTCTTATCGATACGATAAGAGCCGTTTTTTGGTTCATCGGTATAGGAACAATCATTGCTGGAATTGTAGGAGTAAGTAATATTATGCTCATCATAGTAAAAGAGAGAACAAAGGAAATAGGAATCCGCAAGGCGTTGGGAGCACTACCTTCACAAATTACTGGAATGATTCTTCAAGAAGCTATTTTCATCACCGCGATCGCAGGGTTTATAGGATTGTTCGCCGGTGTCCTAGCCATGGAAGCTATAAGTCCACTAGTGGAAACTGACTTTCTTAAATATCCTAAAGCAGATTTAAGAACATCACTAACCACCGTGATACTTTTAATTGTTGCTGGAGCTATTGCTGGATATATTCCAGCGCGTAGAGCGGCAAACATAAAACCCATCGAAGCCTTAAGAGACGAATAATATGTTTAGCAAAGATCGTTGGAATGAAATATTAGAAGCGCTTAACGCAAATAGGTTTAGAACCTTTTTGACTGCGTTTGGTGTTTTTTGGGGTATCCTTATTTTGGTTTTGCTACTCGCCATGACAAATGGTTTGAAAACTGGAGTAAGTAAAGACTTTGGTGACTTTGCTACTAATTCCATGTTCATGTGGGCACAGAGTACCTCCATGCCTTATAAAGGTTTTGAAAAAGGCCGCCGCTTTGATTTGAAGATAGGTGATGTAGATGTCCTCAAACAGAAATTTCCACAACTTAAATATGTTTCCCCTAGATTTCGATTAGGCGGTTATCGTGGTGCCAACAACGTCACACGCAATGAAAAAACAGGAGCCTTTGAAATAAGCGGTGATTATCCAGAATTCATCAACCAGCAGCCCATGGATATTATCAAGGGCAGGTTTATTAGCTATTCAGATATTGACAATAATTTAAAGTCAGCGGTAATAGGCGTTGACGTTGTAAAAACATTGTACGATGTCGGTGTAGATCCTATTGGCACTTATATTTCCATTAATGGTGTGAACTTCAAAGTGGTTGGAGTATTCCAAAACCCAAATAGTTCTGGGGACACAGAAGAAGATGCCAATACCATTTATTTACCTTTTACCACGTTTGCCAAATCATTCAACTCTGGTGACAACGTAGGATTCATGGCGTTAACCGCTTACGATGGCTATAGCATCACAGAACTCAAACCACAAATTCTCGCAACTATAAAAGAACAGCGCAGCGTCCATCCCAATGATGAACGCGCTTTAGGTAATTATGATATTGCAGAACAATTTGCCAAAGTCAATGGTCTGTTCAACATTCTTTCATTTGTAGGCTTCTTTGTTGGCGGATTGATCTTGATCTCTGGTGGTATTGGAATCAGCAACATTATGTTGATCGTGGTAAAGGAAAGAACGAACGAAATAGGAGTACGAAGAGCCTTAGGTGCAACGCCTTGGGATATCAAAGCACAAATATTACAAGAAAGCGTCGTATTGACTCTAGCCGCTGGATTTGCAGGAATAGCTTTTTCTGCAGGAGTGATATGGATCATGAATACCATACTCGATAGTAGTGGTCCCGTAGAGAATTTTGCAAACCCAACAGTAAATATCAACGTGATTTTCATCGCATTGCTCATTTTAGTAATTGCTGGTTTATTGGCTGGATTTATTCCAGCTTCAAGAGCGACGCAAATGAAGCCTGTGGATGCACTTAGAACAGAATAAAATAATAGAAGACTAAACTAAATATAGAATGAAACGTAAAGGAACCATCATACTACTGTCCGTTATCGTGATCTCAGTTATCGCTGGAATATGGTACATCGTTGTAAAAGACCTGGAAGATCCAGTAGAATACTCTACAGAGATGCCAGAGCAGCGCACGATTGTAAAAGAGACTGTCGCTACAGGAAGTATTGTGCCTAAAGAGGAAGTTAATATAAAACCTAACATTTCAGGAGTTATAGAAACGATACATGTAGAAGCTGGAGAATATGTTGAGGCAGGTGACCTTATCGCAGATATAAAAGTGGTTCCAAATGTTAGTTCGCTAACTAGTGCCAAGAACAGCATCGCTTCTCAACGTAATGCTGTAGAGACTGCAAAGCTGGCTTTTGACAATCAGACTGCGATATATAACAGACAAAAAGAACTTTTTGACAAAGGTGTGATTGCTGCAAATGATTTTGATTTAGCTCAAAACAACTATAACAATGCTAGACAGCGTTATAGCCAGGAGCAAGTAGCTTTAAGAGGTGCCAGTCAGAATTATGATATCATACGTACAGGAACCACGGCAGGTCTTGGAGAATATGCTAATACCAATGTAAGAGCTACAGTTGCAGGAATGGTCCTTGACGTACCAGTGAAAGTTGGAAACCAGGTTATAGAAGCTAACAATTTCAATGAAGGAACAGCCATCGCACTTATTGCAGATGTCAATAAGATGATCTTTGAGGGAACCGTTGACGAATCTGAAGTTGGAAAAATCAAAGAAGGTTTGCCATTGGAGATTACTGTTGGAGCCTATGATAACAAAAGGTTCGATGCTATTCTTGACTATATAGCTCCCAAGGGAATTGCAGAAAATGGCGCTATCCAGTTTGCTATAAAAGGAACCTTGAAAAATACTGGGGACACTTCTTTCGTACGTGCAGGACTTAGTGCAAATGCGAGTATAATACTCGATAAGGTTACAGATGTGCTATCAATCAAGGAAGCATTGGTGCAATACGATCCAGAGACTAAAAAACCATTTGTTGAAGTAGAAACTGGCGATCAGGAGTTTGAGCGTCGTGAAATAGAGTTAGGCTTGAGCAATGGAATATTTGTAGAAGTCAAAAATGGTATCAATAAGACAGATCGAGTTAAGGTGTGGAATGCCCTTAAAGCTCCCATTGCTGCTGCAAATTACGGCGGTTAAAATTTCCTTGTAACAATTCCTATTATTCGGCTACCTATAGACATTATCAGATTATGAAGAATTTATTTTTATGCATAGCAGTTTTTGGTTGTTTCGCTTTCGCGAAAGCGCAAACACCTCAAGTATGGACGCTACAGGAATGCATCCAATATGCACTTGAAAACAATATCTCCGTAAAGTTAAGTGAGTTGGATATTGACGCTGCTGAGGTTGAAAAATTAAGCGCAGTAGGAAATTTTATTCCTAGCTTGAATGCCAACTCCAGCATTTCAGAAAATACTGGATTGAGTTTCAACCCGGTAACCAATAATGCTCAGACCACTACATTTCTATCAGTTTCTGGACGTATCAATGTAGGTTATACCCTTTTTGATGGGTTGAGAAATGTCAAGCAGTTGCAGCGTGCAAAAATGTCGCAATTAGCCAGCCGCTACAGACTAGATAAGATGAAGGATGATATTTCTTTATTTGTTGCAAATAATTATCTGGAAATATTGAATAATAAGGCAAACCTAAAAAGCCTTACTGCCCAAAACCTTGTTACCAAAGAACAAATTGATCGTACTCAACAACTAGTAGATGGCGGTCAATTGCCACGTGGTGATTTATTGGAAATACAGGCAACCAACGCATCAGAACAGCAGCAAATTATTCTTGCTCAAAATGCGGTGACTATTAGTAAGATTAGTCTTGCACAATTACTGCTCATTAAGGACTACGAGAATTTTGACATCGTCGATAGTGAATTTGAGGTCATTGATGAGGAAATTGCAGAAAAACCGGTCAATGATATCATTGGTGCAGCAGAAGCTACTCGTAGTGAAGTGCGCATTGCAGAACAGGACGTAGAATTAGCAAAGAAAGATTTGCAGATCGCAAAGGCAGCTAATTATCCTACTATATCTGCATTCTTTAGCTACGACACGAGATATACTGATGCTACATCATTTTCCCAGATTGTCGATCCAGACGATCCAGTGAGAATTGAACAAATAGGTGTTGTTCAGGAAACTGGCCAAGCTGTAATCAGTGAGATTCCTAACACAACGGCAGTGATCACTGGTGCTGATCCATTTTTTGATCAATTATATCAAAATGATGGTATTTCTTATGGTCTACAATTGAACATCCCTATCCTCAACGGTTTCAGCACGAGATCTAATATTGAGCGTAACAAGATCAATGTTGATCGCGCTGAATTTCAATTAGAGCAGGCAAGATTAGATTTAGAAAGCAATGTGTATCAAGCATATGTTGATGTACAAGGATCTAAAAGAGCCTTTGAAGCAGCACAGACCTCTTTAGAATCACAGGAACTTGCTTATGAATACGCAAGGGAACGTTATGATGTTGGACTTATAAATGCTTTTGATTTTAGTCAGAGTAAGTTGCGTTACGACAATTCCGTAATTAGTTTGAATCAAGCTAAATACGATTACATCTTTAGACTGAAGGTTCTGGAACTATATTTTGGTATTGATCCTAGCGAATTAAAATTATAAACATGAATAGAAAATTACTCATAGCACTTATTATTGTTGGAGTACTGGTCGTTGGATTTGTCGCCTTGAACCTTTTGGGCGTGATTGGGTCTTCTGATGAAGGCACTAAGGTAGAGACAATGATTGTCGAGCAAATGGACGTCACAGAGACTGTGAGCGCTACCGGTAAGATCAAACCAGAGATAGAAGTAAGTATCTCTCCTGAAGTTCCAGGAGAAATCATCGAACTTAATGTCAAGGAAGGTGAAGCCGTAGAGAAAGGTCAATTGCTTGTTATGATTAATCCAGATCTTTTAGAATCCAGCGTGAATAGATCGCGAGCAGGTTTATCTAATTCTAGATCGAATTATGCACAGGCTCAAGCCAGCCTCACCGAAGCAAAAGCCAATTTTGATCGTAGTTCACAATTATTCAAGAAAGGCGTGATATCGCAATCCGAATATGACACAGCTTTAGCAAACTTTGATCACGCCAAAGCATCAGAAAGATCTGCTTATTTTAATGTGCAAAGTGCAGCAGCTACAGTAAATGAAGCAGCCGATAATTTAGGTCGTACAAGTATTTATGCACCTATGACTGGTACAGTTTCACTTCTTGCGGTAGAGTTAGGAGAGCGTGTGGTCGGGACTCAGCAAATGGCAGGTACAGAGTTGCTACGAGTAGCAGATCTATCTCAAATGGAAGTTGAGGTAGACGTTAATGAGAACGATATTGTTAAAATAAATGTGGGCGATAAGGCTATTGTAGAAGTTGATGCTTATTTGAAAAAAGAATTTGAAGGTCAAGTAACTGAAATTGCAAACACAGCGACAGGAACTTTAACTGCAGATCAAGTGACGAATTTCAAAGTAAAGGTTAGAATTGTCGCAGATTCTTATAAAGATTTACTTGAAGGTAAACCAGAAAACTACAGCCCTTTCAAACCAGGAATGACCGCCACAGTAGATATTATTACCAAAGAAAGAAAGGATGCTATCGCTGTTCCAATTAGTGCCATTGTAGTAAAAACCGATACCACCAGTTCTTTCAAAAAGACTGAGGTTTCTGCTAATGCAGAAAAATTTGAATGTGTGTTCGTAGAAAAAAACGGAAAAGCACAATTAAAAGTTGTAAAAACGGGAATTCAGGATGACAAGAATATCGTGATTACTTCAGGATTAAAATCTGGAGAAACAGTTATCACGGGTCCATATCGCACCGTAACTGATGTGCTCAAAAGCGGCAAAACGGTTAACAGTAAAACTACAACTGATACCGTAAAACCTACAGAGACTGAATAAATCTTAAATGGCTATCATTCTTTGTCTGGAAACCACTTCTACTAATTGTTCAGTAGCACTTGCTGCTTTTGAAGCTGGTTTTGAAAACTCATTAAACATCAAATATTGTTTGGATCTCAAAGAGGATCAAAGTGACTCTTATGGTCATGGTGAGCGTCTTCATGTATTTATAGAAGAAATATTAGAACGCAATCAACTAACCACAAAAGATCTTAATGCCGTAGCGATTAGTAAAGGTCCAGGTTCTTATACAGGATTACGGATAGGAGTTGCTAGTGCTAAAGGATTGTGTTTTGCATTAGACATACCATTGATTGCTATAGATACTTTGCAGTCTCTTACTTTGCAAGTCCCAAAACCAACAAATACAATTATTCCTATGATCGATGCTCGTAGGATGGAAGTTTATACCGCCGTGTTTCAAAATCAGGAAAAGACAGTAGATACCTCTGCTAAAATTTTGGAAGAAGAAAGCTTTGATGAGCTTCTAAGCGCAGGAAATGTAACTGTTATTGGCTCCGGTGCTAATAAGTTCCAAGAACTCAACGAGGATCATACCAACATATATATAGACTGTTTGCCAAGTGCTTTAACGATGTGCGACCTAGCTATTCAAGCCTATAAAAAAAGCGATGTCGTTAATGACATCGCCTATTTTGAACCTTATTATTTGAAAGAGTTTAAATCTAATTAGATCATTCGTTGAGGTAATTTACGTCAGTCAGTCCAGTGTAATACCTCGCAACTCCTTTGAGACCTCTAAGATCGTTTTCAAATTTTATATTTTTAGTATCTATATAATCTTTAACCTCATCTGAAAATTCTTCAGACATGACACCAGTTATTTCTTTTTTATTGTTTTTTAATTCAATTGAACTCCCATTTTTATAAATTAAATAATACTGATTGAATGTTGAAAACCGGTTAGCATTGTAAGCACCAGGTTTCAAAACCTTAATTTTATGCAATCGCACCAAAAATGAATCATTTTGATAGGATTCTAAAATCTCTGCATAGGACTCTATTTTATCTTTCTCATGCTCAAATTCAATCCATCTAAATCTACGACCATCGATTAATATATCATATCGCGCAGAGCGTTCTAAATACTTTATATCATTTACATCATTGTACTCTAAAATCATCAAGTCTGTGAGTAAATTATAATTGAGAGAGTATTCTTTTTCTTTCATTGAACTTCCCTCAACTACAATTGCTTTCTGAAAGTCTTTATAGAGATACGGATTACCTTTAATATCTTGTGGATCAATAATGTGAATCAACAAAGGCTCTTTTGACCAATGCATATTGCTCGCCCAACCGCCATTCATTGGAGTTGATAGTTGTGCGGTGCAAATTTGGGATTGACAAAACAATACCAACATTGTAAATATTAGGATGTTTTTGATTTCGATGTTTTTCATATCGTATTATTTTATAGTAATAAATTTAGAGTACTATTTTATAATATGAAGTTATAATTCTTAGTTTACTTCAAAGGTAATTTTTACGTTAACTCTGTAATCTGTTATCTTATCGTCCTTCACATGCGCGCTTTGCTCATTAATGTATACAGACTTAATATTCTTTACGCTTTTTGCTGCATGAGATACCGCTTTTTGTGCTGCATCTTCCCAGCTTTTTTCGCTATTTGCTAATACTTCTATTACCTTTAAAACTGCCATGATATTTTATTTTTGATTATTATACTTTAAGATAAAGTAATTAAACTTAGATAAGCAATGATTAACAGTAAGTTACAAAAAAACCTGCCTTAGGCAGGTTTTTTATTTAATAGAAAATAATTAGTCCAAACTTGCGTAATATCTAGCGACTCCTTTCACTCCTCGATAAGTATCATCAAATTCAACATTCTTATCTGAAATGAAAGATGAAAGAATTGACTTTTTATCTTGAGGTATATCATTCAGAATTCGTTTGTCATCGTTTTCTAGTTTTATAGCTATACCATTTGCATTAATAAGGTAAAAGTTATTGACATCGGTATAACTTTTTCGACTTGAACTAGGATTGCTAACTTCTTTTGATCTC
The DNA here is from genome assembly GCF_900101765.1 of Nonlabens sp. Hel1_33_55. Classification (NCBI taxonomy): domain Bacteria; kingdom Pseudomonadati; phylum Bacteroidota; class Flavobacteriia; order Flavobacteriales; family Flavobacteriaceae; genus Nonlabens; species Nonlabens sp. Hel1_33_55. Next base: position 2,337,380 of record NZ_LT627735.1, on the reverse strand, counting down.
CTTAAGGCTAAGAAACTATTATTTTCAAAAGATTCTAATATTTCAACGTAAGAATTGATCTCTTCTTTATTATGAGTAAAATTTATGTATCTGAATCTTTTACCATCCATTAACACATCAAAATTCCATGCTCTTGGCAGTAATTCAATTTCCGCATTATTTGCTTTCGTATCATCTACAATCTTCATAAAATCTGCAAAAGCATTATAATTGAGATTGAGCTCTATCGCATCTTCTTCAGGATCGTTAAATATAAGTTGCGCTTTGATAGCTTCTTGAAAAAGAAAAGGAGAACCATTAATATTTTCTGGCTCTGTAATTTCTTTTAAGGTTGAGTTTGAATTCCCTAAATTGTTTCCCGAGTGCCAGATGGTGTTTGTTCTTGAGCCAGCGGGAAATTGACCTTTAGTAAAAACTTGGGCAATTAATTCATGAGAACTCGCGAAAAGGATCAAAAAACTTAAACTTAATAGATTTTTCATAATTGTTTATTTTAATGGAAAGAACCTCAAATGATCCGCCTCTGGTTAATATTTATTACAATAAAATAATATCGATGAGCAATACTTATTTGATACTGCTATAATATTTAGCAACACCTTTCAACCCTCGTAAATCATCATCAAAGCGTATATTATTTTCCTTGATGTAATTCTTAACTTTTTTCTCTGCAGCCCCAGACATTTCATCCATCACTTTTCTTTTGTGATTTTCCATTTCAAAAGCATAGCCATCCCTGTCAATATAATAAAAGACATCATTTGATTTCAACCGAGCATTTTTAGGCGTTGAATAAGTAGAACCTGAAGATTGAGCTTGTTGAATCTCTTGGGAACGGCGTAAAACTAAGGCATCGCCATTTTCATAAACGTCTAAAATTTCTACATAATTATTAAAAACTTCGCCATCAGCTTCAAAGCTCATATATCTAAAGTTTTTGTTGCCCATTACCACTTCATAATTTGCTCCTTTAGGAAGTGCCTTGACTTCGCCAGTATCCTCGTTGCTATCTGACATTTTCATCAAGTCAGCATAAATATTATAATTCAAATTATACCTTATTGGCTCCTGATCAGAATTGAGGAAATAAATTTCTGCAGGCATGTAAGTTTCAAAAAGGAAAGGAGTTCCATCAACACCTACAGGTTCGGTGGCATCTTTAGAAGTCAACTGTGAATTTTGAAATGTTTGTAAATCTACTTGAACCCCATTGGAACTTATACCTTGACTAAAACCAGTCGTTGCACCTGACGCTGTTTGCGCATGAAGTATCAAAGAACCTAAAATTGCTACACTAGTTAAAAGTATGATCTTTGTTTTCATAATATCTCGAATTTTATATAGGAATATTAAACATAAATCATGCCAAGGCAAGTTCATTTAACTACCCATTAACAGCAATCACTCGCTCTATCTTACCGGGAATCATCTCTTTAAGCATGGTCTCAATACCGTTTTTTAAAGTCATTGTAGAACTAGGGCAACCGCTACAGGCACCTTGTAATATCACATTCACTTCCTGTGATTCCTCATTGTAGCTTTCAAAAGCAATATTACCGCCATCGCTGGCTACTGCTGGTCTGATATATTCATCAAGAATCTCAACGATCTTTTTGGAAACCTCGCTTAAGTTTTCAAATTTAGGCAAACTCATTTCCTCACCTTTTTCTTTAGATGTTCCTGCACTATATTTTGAAACACCTACTTCACTTCCGTTTTCAATGGATTCTTTAATGAATGATCTAATCTCATTGGTAATTTCAGGCCATTCCACGATATCATGTTTTGTGACGGAAATGTAGTTCTCATCGACAAATAATTCCTTAATAAAAGGAAAGGAGTACAGCTTTCGCGAAAGCGAACCAGATTCAGTATCCTCAATCGTTTTGAACTCTTGAGTAGTTACCGTTAATTTTTTGTTGGCCACATATTTCATAACCGAAGGATTTGGCGTTGCCTCTGCGTAAACAGTTACCGGAACCTTTTTGACTTCACCTTCTTCAGGTAGCAATGGTTTGTCACCATTGAGATATTGCTCTATTTGTTGCGCCACTTCATCCTGAACATCGCTCCACTCAACTATATCGTAGCGTTCAATCGCGATAAAATTCTGAGCTATATATACGGTTTTCACAAACGGCAGATAAAATAACTGCTGTGCCAGCGGCGATGGCTTTGCCTCATCGATATTTTTAAACTCGTAGCTGTGGTTCTTTACAAGAAACTGATTGCTTTCAAATTTAACAATGGATTCATTTGAGGTGGAAACAACTTTAATGGTATGTGTACTCATAGCTTAATTTTTACTGTTTACAAAGATAGTGGCATCTGTTGTCAAAAAGGGTTAATTACAAATGCATTCATTTATGGCTCAATGGTCAAATACAATCGTCAAGGGTGATCGTACCTGATGCAGTTTTGTTCTCATTATATGATATATTTGAACCAATAGAAATAGAGTCCTAAATGTGATGGTTGAAATGAAACAATTACAATTAGGTGACGTTATTTCTACAGAATCTACTTGATGAAGCATTTTTTATTTTTCCTTTCTTTCGTCTGTTTTTTCAACTTGAGCGCCGCTCAGGAAGGTATTCCCGTATATCAGGATTACTTGATGGATAATTTATATCTATTACATCCATCCATGGCAGGTGCCGCAAATTGCGGTAAGGTAAGAGCTACAGCAAGACAACAGTGGTTTGATCAGGAAGATGCTCCCAACTTACAGACGCTTAGTTTCAATACTGCCATAGGTCAGAATAGTGGTATAGGTGCAATTGTATTTAACGACAAGAATGGTTACCACTCACAGACTGGCGCTTACTTATCGTATGCGTACCACTTGCAAGTAGGTGGTGGCTATGAAGATTTGAACAGACTTTCCTTTGGAGCAAATGTCGGTCTGGTGCAGAGTAGACTTGATGAAACTAATTTTGATCGAACAAATTTTGACCCGATCATCACAGGTGTTTTAGTCAGTGACTCTTACTTCAATATTGATTTTGGAATGTCTTACTTATACAAAGACTTCTTTATCCATGCTACATTGAAGAACCCTATTTTCCAAAACCGCGAGATCTACTCTGAAGGTTTTGAAAGTACAAATCAGCTGCGCTACGTTGTGAACGCTGGTTACCTAATCGCGCCGCGCAAGTCTGACTGGCAGTTTGAGCCATCTGTATTGTACCAGCGTACAGACCGTACTAAGGAGCAATTCGTAGACCTTAATGCAAAAGCATTTTATGACCTGAATGAAGGAACCACGCTTTACATGGGTCTTTCTTACCGTCAAAGTTTTGAAGGTGCAGAATTTCAGGATGGAACTGATATCCAGCAACAAAACCTTTCTTTGTTGTCACCATTTATTGGAGCCAAGTTTGACAGTTTCACCGTTGGATATACCTACAGCCAGCAATTCGGTGATGTGCAATTTGCCAGTGGTGGTTTCCACCAGATCACTCTTGGGATCGATTTCTTATGTACTAAGGATCGCTGGAGTTGTAACTGTCCTGCTGTCAATCTATAAGACGTATCATTTTGTCTGAAACCAGAAAACTTCTGAACGACGAGCTGGATAGATTGTCACCAGACCGCTTTCGCGAAAGCGAAAAAACACCACTCATCATCGTTCTAGACAATGTCCGTAGTTTGAATAATGTGGGTAGCGTTTTTCGCAGTGCAGATGCCTATCGTGTTGAGAAAATCTACTTATGCGGTATAACAGCGCAACCACCACATCGTGAGATACGCAAAACCGCGCTAGGTGCTACAGAATCTGTCGCATGGGAATATGCGGAAGAAACTATTGATGTGGTCCATAAACTAAATCAGAATGGTTACACGACATGCGCCATCGAGCAAGCAGAGCGCTCCCAAAATCTCTTTCATTTCTCACCTTCAAAAAATGAAAAAGTAGCTATTGTTCTAGGTAATGAGGTCAAAGGCGTACAGCAGGAAGTGGTAGATGTTTGTAAAGAAGTAATTGAGTTGGACCAATTCGGCACCAAGCATAGCTTGAATATTGCCGTTTGTGCAGGGATTGTAATCTATGATATCTTCAATAAGATCAGTCCGTTGCGATAGCAGCACTAATCTGCTCTAACACCTTAATATAATCTGCCTGATTATTCACAAAGTCCAGATCAGTCACGTCGATGACTTTAATTTTGAGATCTTTCTGTGATCTTATAAAGTCTGAATAGCCTTGCTGAATTTGAGCCAAATAACTCGCCTCAATATTTTGTTCATAGTCGCGTCCACGTGTTTTGATGTTTTCAAGCAGTCGCTTTTCAGTTTGATATAGGTAAACGTAAAGATCTGGTTTGACAAGTTCTTTATACATCATATTGAAAAGTCGCTTGTAGAGCGCGTACTCTTCCGCTTGTAAAGTGATCTTGCTAAATATCAAGGACTTTATCACGTAATAATCGGCTACTGTGAAGTTGGCAAATAGATCGTGTTGCGCCACATCATCGCTTAGTTGCTGGTAGCGATCTGCAAGAAAAGACATCTCTAGCGGGAAGCTGTAACGCTCCTTATCTTCATAGAACAGCGGCAAAAACGGATTGTCAGCAAAACGTTCCAAAACACATTTCCCTTTAAAATCCTCGCTTATTTTATGTGCCAGACTGGTTTTACCAGAACCTATATTCCCTTCAATCGCTATGAAGTTAAGTTTATCAATAGGAAATCTGTTCAGCGCAAGTAGGTTGCTATTTAAACTCTCTTCGGATTCTACAATGGCCTCTTCTGAAGTTACCTTTCGCGAAAGCGATATTCCACTTTCCTCAACCACATGTTCCAGCTCCTTTGAAAAGCCAAGCGACGCAATGGATTTCTTCAAAACTGGATGCTCAACATCAGCGGCAATAACGCTTAACGGCTTCATAACAAAATCGCGATCGACCATGTGCGGATGCGGTATTATCAATCGATCCTCATTAAGGATCAAGTCATCAAACAGCAATATATCTAGGTCGATCACCCTATTTTCATAGTCTTTTCCAGTTTTTGGCTGCCGGCCCATGGATTGTTCAATGCCTTGAAGGATCTCTAGGGATTCGGTTGGAGTTTTAGCCGTGTGAACCAGAATACAACTATTCAAAAAATCATCACCGTCAAAACCCATCGCAGGAACCTCATAGACTGGCGCGACCTTTATGATGAGCCCAAGTTGTTGCTCAATATAGTCAACCGCCGTGCAAAGGTTCTCAAACCTGTCGCCCAGATTACTTCCTAAAGCAATGAAAATCTTATGATTATGGTGTAGCGTGATGGTTATTACTTTTGCAGCAAATTAAGGAATAATGGGGAACTGCTTTGGTACTTTTGCATCTATATGAAACAGCTCACAGGCAAGGATTTACGACTGGCGCACCGTATTTATTTAGTGCTGGCGAGTCTATTTATTTGTTCTTTGGTAGTTTCTAACTTGATTTTCCAGAAGTTCTTTTTTTGGAACCCGTTTGGGTGGTTCAGGTTTGAGATATCAGTTGGTTTGCTGCCTTATCCCATCACTTTTTTGATTACAGATTTAGTCAGTGAGATCTATGGTAGGCGCAAGGCAAACGACCTGGTACTGGCTGGAATTTTTGCATCGGTTTTTAGTTTAGGAATTATTTATGTGGCAGACATGGCACCAGCGATTCCAGAAAGCGCGATACAGGATGGTGTTTTCAATAGGGTTTTTGGTGCGACAACGCTGGCGGTAATTTCCAGCATGCTGGCTTATCTGTTTGCACAATTTGTCGATATCCAGATCTACCATTTTTGGAAACGCGTTACTAAAGGTAAAATGCTCTGGTTGCGTAACAACCTCAGTACTTTTTTCTCACAGTTTGTAGATACGATGGCGGTACTATTATTGCTATGTTACGCTGGCATACTACCTTGGGATAAATTCTGGCCGTTATTAGGTGCTGGTTTTTTCTTTAAAGTGCTGGTTGCCTTATTTGATACACCATTGCTCTATGCTGGTGTTTATATTTTTAGAAAATTGTTCCATCTGCAACCCGCAGAGGAAATTAAAATTGATTAATACATTATAGGGATATGAAGAAGTTTTTTAAAATATTAGGAATCGTGATTATAGTGCTAATCATAGCTGTAATCGCTGCACCTTTTTTGTTTCAAGACCAGATTGCGCAGGCCGTAAAGGACAAGCTCAATGCTTCCATGGATGCGCAGATTGAATTTGGCGATGTGGATTTGAGCTTTATAAAAGCATTTCCAGACGCGCGGTTGAACATTGAGGATCTGTCCATTATTAATAAGGAACCATTTGCTGGTGACACTTTGTTTTTTGCGCAGCAAACCTATCTGGACATGCCATTGTTTGACGTATTCAACAAGGCAGACGAGCCCATACGCATCAACGAGCTTATTGTTAACGAGGCCGTTATGAGGTTAAAAGTCAATGAAGAGGAAAAGGCAAATTGGGATATCGCTTCCGCGAAAGCTGACTCACAACAACCTCAAGACACCACGACAGCAGGCTTTACTATTGATATCAAACATTACGAAATCACAGATTCTGAACTTTCATACGAAGATGTGAGTACCAAAAACAGACTCATTCTAACCGACTTGCAACACAGCGGTAACGGTGATTTTTCATTAGAAAACAGCACGCTAGATACAGAGACATCTGCATTAGTAATTTACAGCCTGGACGATATCGAGTACTTGTCCGGTCAAAGAGTGCAACTGGATGCTGATATCCTCATGGATCTGGACAATCAAAAATACACGCTTAAGGATAACAAGGCGCTTGTTAACGATCTTGAGTTGGAGCTTCAAGGATTTATTGACTTAGAGGAAGAATCAACCATCGTAGACTTAACTTTTAATGCGCCATCGTCAGACTTCAAAAATTTCTTTGCGATAATTCCAGAAACCTACAGATCTAATCTTGACGGCATCACAACAACAGGTGATTTCACCGTTGATGGAATGATAAAAGGTCAGGTCACTGATGAGTTGATCCCAATGCTGGACATCAAAGTGAAGTCAGATAATGCTTCCTTCCAGTATCCAGATTTGCCACAGAAAGTAACCAACATATATATCGATGCACAGCTTATCAATACTACGGGAAAGGTTGATGATACCTACTTAAATATTGCCAACACTTCTTTCAATATAGGTAAGGATCGCCTGCAGGGAAATGCGATGATCACACAGTTGACTTCAAATATGAATATCGACTTGAATGCCAAAGGAAATCTTGATCTAGGTAATCTATCACAATCCTTTCCATTACCAGAAGATATGGATCTAGATGGTAGACTGGCACTGGACATGGCAGCTCAATTTGATATGGAAAGCATAGAAAAAGAACGTTATGAGCGCGTTAGAACTAATGGAACCGCGTCACTAACTGACTTCAAATATATAGGAACCGCTTTTGAGAATCCGTTTTTAATCAATCGTGCAGACCTTGATTTGAATACTTCAACCATAAAGCTTAATGCTTTTGATGCGATTACTGGAAATACTGATATCAACGCCACAGGAACCATCAATAACTTGATAGGTTTCTTATTGCAAGACCAAGGTCTCAAAGGAAATTTCAATTTGAGATCCAATAACTTTGATGTAGCAGATTTCATGGAAGAAACTACTGAAGTGGCGAGTTCCAATCAGACTTCAACAGCTTCTACCAGCGAGGCTGTAAAAATCCCGGCTTTTCTTGATGCGCAATTGGATTTCAATTTAGGACAGGTTCGTTACGATGGCCTTACACTTAAGAATGTAAAAGGAATAGCGTTGGTACGCGATGAGACGTTGACGTTGAACAATACGAGTACGGACATTTTTGGAGGTGCCATTGGAGTCTCTGGATCAGTAAGTACCAAAGGAGCCACGCCACAATTCAACATGAATCTAAATATGGCAAATCTTGATATTGCACAATCTTTCCAAGGTTTTGAAATGTTCCAGCAATACGTGCCTATCATTCAGGCACTACAAGGAAAGATCAATACCAACATCGACATCAAAGGAAATTTAACTGATGACCTGTCGCCTATATTGACTTCTATCAACGGTGACGCTCTAGCTGAATTGTTGACTAAGGAAATATCACCAAATGCAGCACCATTGCTGGCTAAGCTCGATGAAAAGTTGAGTTTCATAAGCTTGAAGGATATTGATCTAAGTGATCTCAAAACCAAACTCAAATTCCAAGATGGGGCAGTTCAAGTCAGTCCATTTGACTTTAAGATTAAGGATATTGTGGTAACTGCTAGTGGACGACACAGTTTAACTAACGAAATGGATTACACCATGGACTTAAAAGTTCCTGCTAGATATCTAGGTAAAGAAGGTGCTGCGTTGCTGTCAAAACTTCAAGATAGTGAGATAGCAAATTTGACTGTGCCGGTTCCTGTACGTTTTTCAGGATCCTTTGCGGCGCCTAATGTTCAGGTAAACTTGGAATCTGCAGTGACAAACCTTACCAATCAAATCGTTGAGATTCAAAAGCAGAAACTAAAAGATCGTGGTGAAGATGCCCTAGGTGGAGCGATCAACGACATTACCTCAGGTAAAAACCCACTTATTGGAATTAAGGATGTATTGTCTGGTAAAAAACCAACAACTACGGATACTACAGCGATTAAAAAACCAGCTGATTCTGTTACAAAGCCAGTAGTTAAAGATCAAGCTAAAGAAACCGCAAGAAATCTTTTGAATGGATTATTAAAGAAAAAGAAGGACACGACTAGGTCATAATTAATCATGTCATCAATGTTTTTTGAGACTTGAGAGTTATTTTGCACTTCTTTTGCTTTTAAAATCCATAATTCCTCTGCTATGAAAAAACTGATTGCTTTTCTATCAATACCTATTCTGATTTTATCCTGTACATCTGATGATGGTGACCAAGTTGTACCACAATCTGATAAATTACTGAGAACAATCTCATTTTCTGGAAGCTCTAGCTATTCTCTAACTTTTTTCTATAATTTAGATAAAACAATTGACCGAATTCAAAGCTCTGGTACGGGTGATGATTTTATCAAGCAGTTTTTTTATCAGAATGGTAATATTGATCGTGCCGAGTTTCAAGATATAAATGGTGTTTCAAACGGTACCGTTGAAAGGTTTATTTATGAGAATGGAGAGCTGGTTGGCAGAGAGGATTACTTTAATAATACCACTCTAGATGAAAAATATGAATATGAATTTTCTAACGGTGTCGTTGGCGAAATAAGATATTTTGGATTCAATGAAACATCTTTTTCAAGGAGAATTCTCTTGGAATATAACGCTAATCAAAATCTTACTGCTCAAACCATCAATAATGTCAATAATTCTAATTCTGACGTAGTAGTAACATATTCATATGATGACAAGAAAAACCCGTTGAATAATTTTGAACCAAACATCGTTTTGATAGATGATTTCAAATCATTTCAAAATAATATTACTTCCGAAGTTTCAAGAAATCCTTCTAATAATAATAACGTTTCAACTAGTAATTTCGCCTATACTTACGATAGTGATGGGTATGCAACATCTAGAACAGATGGAAGTGAAACGATGACATATAGTTACTACTAGAAACCAATTAACCTTACATTTAATCCACCATCAGCTTGCCAAAGTATTTAAGGTTTTTGGTAAGTTGATATGTAATTCATCCTTTACAGTAAGAACGATCTCCTTAGCCTCTTCTGGGATGAGGTCGACTACGCTTTCGCGAAAGCGGAAAACGAATCAATTTATAGAAGATAATTAAAGCCGCCTCAAGATATTCCTAAGGCGGTTTTATGTTATAGCTCTACCGCCGTATCTGCGATATTTAATAAATCTTTCATGGTGAAGACACCATTGGTTCCTAAATGTGGTGCCCAATCTCTATTGCTACCCAAATAAGACCTCTCGTCCATTTCTAGAATTCCAATGATCGTTTCTGCAACGATGGTGGCGCCTACAGGTCCTAGACCTTCACCTGGCAGGTTGTTGTTTTTATCCATACGGCCTATCACTTCTGCCTCTGCAAGTATATAAAACCATAGCGGTGTGCCGTTATCAAGACCGATGGAATGATTGTTTGCCAGATTCTCAATAAGGTTTTTGACATTGTCAACTTCTGCAGCGTCACGTTCCATACATTTTGCAATAGTTTCTCCAGATGGAAGTAGGAAACTCTGGCCTCTTCTAAGGTTTCTAGTTGCTAGGGATTTATCTGCTGGATTGCTTGATTGTATGAAGGGCAATTCGAGTAGGATGGAAGCCATTTTTGTATCCAGCGTCTCAGACCTTTGATAGCTGCCATCAAAGTCAAATAGGGTTTCCCATTCAATAACTTGTCCTTGATTCTTTATTTTTTCAAATCCACGACCGAACTCCTTAGAAAAAATATTGCGCATGGTCCCGCTGGGTTGCAACTTCATGTCTTGATTGATCATGGAATGGCCAAAACGATATGCCGCCACTGAAAACTCTACTGGTATGAATGCCTGATGGCATGGTTTGTAGAACTTGCGACCAGAGCCTAAGACTTCGTTCACGATCTTTGAGCCACACATAAGTGGTAAAAATTCATTCACGACAATCCACTGGTAGTGTAGAGTTACCTCTTCTCTTGCCTCTTCATAAATTTCAGCTGCCGATTTGTGTGGATCTGCCTGCTTTTTTTCATCATACAGCGCATTGTAGAACCTTATAAAGGCAAGCTGCATTTGCGAGATGACCCTATTCTCATCATTCCTAGGATCCCCAATAATGGCTGTTTCGGTTCCTGTTCTAGCTAGGTCGTGCTTTTCAAGAGCGGCTCCTTGACCTTGGTTTTGGTTTGTTTTTCCAGTTAATAGGTAAAGTCCTCTACCATTAGGTTTGTCATATAGAAAAGGCTCATCCTCTGGACCGCCACCAAATATGCTGTCAAGATCCAGTGTGGCCGTACGGGTATTCTCAACGTTGGATGGATCGTTAATACTTGTAAAACTAGTGGTCGTATCAAAAGTGATATCATGATCAATGAATTGACCAAAAAAGATCATGCCTAGCGGTACGTTTGAAGTAAATTGTGGTGAACCGTTGATGTCCATGGGTCCACCTTTAGCTCCTAGTTTATTGAGTTCTTGTGGATTATTGTAAAGAGGTGAGACATCTCTAAACATTCTCCCAAATTTGCCGATGGATTCAACGTCGTAGGATGCAAGTGTGCACAGTTTGTTCTTGCCGTAGAAACTGTGTAGTCCGTGATTGCTTTTCATAAATAAAATATTTAGTGGTTAGTGTAGTTTCCATACAAATGAGCCTTAAATAAATAATTATGAGCGAGCGTTAATGAGCTGATAGCAAGTTAAATAGAATAAACCAGATGGCTGCTTGATCAGCCATATATTAGATGTAAATATCTTTAATATAGATATTTGGGAACAGGAGCGTCGTTTTTACTTGAGTTTGGATAAAAAAAGGCATCACCAACTAGTTGAACTTTTGATTTTCAATACAATAGTATTAATTAATCAGAATCTCTGGCGTCATTTAAATGTGATCACTTTGCGATGCATCAATCCACCTTGAGTTCTACAACAAGACCTTCATGGCTGCGTATATTCATGACTTTTCCATCCTCAAATAGGAAGTATTGACCTTTAATTCCCATCAGTTTTCCTGTGTGTTCGGGAGTTTTGGCAAGATTGACGCTGGTTACTTTTTTTGGATATTGTAGTACAGGGAAATTGATATGCGTTTCATCTTTTACAGGTAGAACGAATTCCTTGGCTTCTTCTGGGATGAGGTCGAGTACGCTTTCGCGAAAGCGTAACAAATCAACATCCTCAATATCATTAGTGAGCATCTTTCTCCAATTGGTCTTGTCTGCAACCTTCTCTTTTAGGGCGACTTCCGTAATTCCTGCTAGGTAGCGATTAGGCGCTTCAAGAATGGCAACAGCCTCGTGTGCACCTTGATCAATCCACCGGGTTGGGATTTGGGTTTGACGGGTCACACCTACTTTGACGTTGCTGGAATTAGCCAGATAAACGATGTGTGGTTTGAGCTGTACACGCTTTTCATATTCCAGATCGCGATCTTCTTCATCTAGATGTGCACGACTCAACTCTGGTTTCATGATCCAGTCGCCAGCCTGCGGTATGCTGGAAAAGCAATCGTAACAAAAACCCTGACGCCATATCTTTTTATCCAGGCCGCAATTGAGACACTCATTTGCAACGTGTTTGAGCGTGATGGTGTGGTTAAGTAGTTGGTTGGCATGTACAAATTCATCCCTGAAAACCATGTAGTATTGAACGGTTTCCTGAAGTTCAGTTTGCATTTTACGTATGGTGCCGCTTACTATCATTTTGGGGTTTTATTGAGATAAATTGAATTATATTGCCCCAAAAATACCCTAAACCCAGTAGAGCGTGGCCATCCCTTTAGTCAATTCTGTAGTTTCTTGGTTCTTAAAGAAGCGCATCCACGATATGGAATTGTTCATGCGGTACCCGCAGGAAATGCAGAGTAATCTATTATTGGAACTGCTGCAACAAGCTAAAAATACTGAAGTAGGTAGGAAATATGGTTTTGGCTCTATCACAACCTACGAGAGATTTAGGGATCAAGTACCCATTACAGATTATAGTGACGTTCAGGAAGATCTAGAGCGCACACGTCGCGGTGAGAGCAATATCTTCTGGCCAGAAGAAATTAAATTTTTTGCCATGTCTAGTGGTACAACAAGCTCACGCAGTAAATACATACCGGTAAGTCAGCAATCGTTACAGGATTGTCATTATGCCGCAGCAAAGGATTTGCTTTGCATGTACCTCAATAACAACCCAGAATCTAGACTTTTTACAGGACGTGGTTTGCGATTGGGCGGTAGTAAGACGTTGGATAAAAGTTCAGGAACTTCTGCAGGTGATTTAAGTTCTATCTTGATTGATAACATGCCTTTCTGGGCAGATTATAGTTCCACACCGACTAATGAAGTTGCTTTAATGGCAGATTGGGAAACTAAAATGCCGGCCATCGTTGCCGAAACGATTCATGAAGATGTCACCAGTCTAGCTGGTGTTCCTTCATGGATGATGGTACTGCTGAATAACGTACTAGAAAAAACAGGTAAAAACAATATTCTTGAAGTCTGGCCACATATGGAGGTATTTTTTCATGGTGGCGTTAGCTTTGAACCTTATCAAGAACCATTCAAGAAGTTATTACCCAGCAGCGACATCAAATACTACGAGACCTATAATGCCAGCGAAGGATTTTTTGCCATTCAAGATCGCAATGACAGCAAAGAATTATTACTGATGCTGGATTATGGGATTTTCTACGAGTTCATTCCCATGAAAACCTATGGAACACCAGATGAGATGGCGATACCATTGGAACAGGTTAAAATGGGTGAGAATTATGCCATTATCATTACTACTAATGCTGGATTGTGGCGACATAAAATAGGAGACACGGTCAGGTTTACCAGCACCTCGCCTTATCGCATCAAAGTAACGGGTCGTACCAAGCATCATATTAATGTCTTTGGTGAGGAATTGATCATAGAAAATGCTGAACAAGCCCTTAAGAAAACGATTCAGAAAATACCTTGCGTTATTAAGGATTATACAGTAGCACCTATATTCATGAAAGACAAAGAAAAAGGTGCTCACGAATGGCTCATTGAGTTTGAACAAGAACCTGAGAATAAGGAAACCTTCAAAGAGCTGCTAGATAAGCATTTACAAGAAGTGAATAGTGATTATGCTGCAAAGCGATATCTCAACACCACCTTGCGTGAACCCAGCATCCATTTTGCTCAAGAAGATTTGTTTTACAATTGGCTAAAATCGAAAGGTAAATTAGGCGGTCAGCATAAAATACCTAGACTTTCCAATACTAGAATCTACTTAGATGAATTGCTAGAGATGCAGGTCAACGTTTAACACTTGGAAACTCAAGATTTAGCGGTTAATACTTTCCTATTCCCTTGTTGCGTAGTACTTTTGCTTATTCAAAATAATTCTAAATAAGGGTTGGAAAAGACGATTGCACATTTAAAGCGAGGAGAAGTTGCTGTTATCAAGAACTTCAAGGAAACCGATGTTCCTTTGAAGTTATTAGAAATGGGTTGCCTGCCTGGAAATCTGGTGACTATGATGCAAAGTGCTCCTTTTCAAGATCCTATTTATTTGAATATTAATGGAACGCACCTTGCCATACGCAGGGAAACAGCTTCTAAAATAAATGTCGATCCTTATGTCTAGATCGATCAATGTTGCCCTTATAGGAAACCCAAACACGGGAAAGACTTCGTTATTCAATAGGTTAACAGGACTTAACCAAAAAGTAGGTAACTACCCTGGAATTACGGTTGAGAAAAAAGAAGGTGTTTGCAAGCTAGACCGTGGCTTAAAGGCTCATATTCTTGATTTGCCAGGAACCTATAGTCTCAACACTTCATCACTGGATGAGAGTGTAGTGGTAGAAACCTTACTCAATAGAAACTCAAGAGATTTTCCTGATGTAGCAGTTGTCGTTAGTGATATTGAAAATATAAAGCGCAACCTTCTACTTTTTACACAGATTAAAAATCTTGAAATACCAACGATCCTGGTCATCAACATGGCAGATCGTATGGAACGTAAGGCTATCACTCTGGACATTGAAATGATGGAAGAAGAGCTCAATACCAAGGTAGTATTGATTAGTGCTCGCAAAAATATCGGGATTGATAATTTAAAGGAGGCTATCACTCAATACAAAACGCTTAAGGTAGATCCTTGCGTAAACGCAAGTGTCATCGATCCTGAATATTTTGAACGACTGCGCAAGGCGTATCCGCAACAGTTGGTTTATAAGTTATGGTTGGTTATCACCCAAGACGTCAACTTTGGTAAGGTAGAGCGCAACCGTGATTTTGAAAAACTCAAAACAGGAACCTTTGATATCAAGTCAGAAGAAGATTTGAAACGTTTGCAGCATAAGGAGACTGTGGTTAGATATCAATTTATTAACGGATTACTCAAAAAAGTACTTCATGTCGACCAAACTAATGCCAAGGATTTGCGCAGCAAGTTGGATCGCGTATTACTGCACAAGGTTTGGGGTTACCTCATCTTCTTTGTGATTCTGTTAGTTATTTTTCAAGCGATTTATGACTGGTCATCGTATCCTATGGACTGGATAGATCAAATGTTTGCCTCACTTAGTTCTATTACTGCATCAAGTCTACCAGAAGGACCGCTAACTAGCTTGATCGCGGAAGGTATCATTCCAGGATTAGGTGGTATAGTCATTTTTATACCACAAATTGCATTTCTGTTTTTCTTCATTTCGTTATTGGAAGAAAGCGGTTATATGAGTCGTGTGGTATTTCTCATGGATCACATCATGAAAAAGTTTGGTTTAAGTGGTAAGAGTGTTGTACCTCTAGTTTCAGGAACGGCCTGTGCCATTCCAGCAGTTATGGCAACACGTAATATTGAGGACTGGAAAGAGCGATTGATTACCATATTGGTGGTACCATTTACGACCTGTAGTGCCAGATTGCCTGTATATCTAATCATCATTGCTTTAGTCATTCCAGATCAAGATCTATGGTGGATTTTTAATTTGCAAGGATTGACGTTAATGCTTTTATACCTTTTGGGATTTGGCGCCGCAATTTTTTCTGCATGGGTGCTCAACAAAATACTTCCAATAAATAGAAAGACATTTTTTGTCATGGAAATGCCTGCCTACAAATTGCCAATGGGTAAGAATGTAGCCATTACGGTGATTGAAAAAACCAAAAGTTTTGTGCTAGGTGCTGGTAAAATCATCATGGCGATTAGTATCGTTCTATGGGTGCTGGCCAGTTATGGATTGGGAGACCAATTCACCAATGCAGAAGAAATTGTCACCGAGCAATATGCAAATCAAGATCTCACACAAACCGAACTCGACCAAAAAATAGCGTCGCACCAATTGGAGCATAGCTTTATAGGATACCTAGGTAAAGCCATCGAGCCTGCAGTGCGACCTTTGGGATATGACTGGAAAATAGGTATTGCGATAGTAAGTTCATTTGCAGCCCGCGAGGTATTTGTTGGTACCCTGGCGACGATTTACAGTGTGGAAAGCAGCGAGGAAGAAACCATCAAAAACCGAATGCAGGCAGAGACGAATCCGATTTTGGGCGGTCCATTATTTACCTTTGCCAGTGGTATATCGTTGTTGCTATTCTATGCTTTTGCGATGCAATGTATGAGTACGCTGGCGATCGTCAAACGAGAAACCAATGGTTGGAAGTGGCCTGCGGTACAATTCGGTGCGATGACGCTTATTGCTTATTTTGCCGCACTAGGAGCCTTTCAAATTCTTCAATAAATGGACTTCACGATTCTTATTCAATATATCATTGTTGCGGTAATAGTGATTACCGCGATAGGCTGGTTATTTAGAAAACGACTGTTTCCTTCCAGATATAATTCAAAAAATTGCGGTGACGGCGACTGTGGTTGTCACTAGATTATTTTTATTATTTTTCTTGTGTGGGCGTTCCCTCGCTTAAGGCGAGGTCAGGCTTTGCGCTACAATCTATTTGAGCCAAAGCTGGAGACCCAACAGGCTCAAATATGATTTACACTACAATCCCTAACGCGTTTCAAAATGTCTCTCTAGAATAGTTAAGAGTCTTTATGTATGTAATGTCGGTAATTACAGAACTTTTTGAGTTGTATGGGTTATTTGAGTTAGGGATTGCAGTGAAAATCCCACAGGACCGCCACAAGCGGGACGAGGAATTGTAACGTAAAGCCCGACCATCGCGCAAATAGCGGGATGGTAACTCCACAACAAAAACAACAACGATCTAAAAAGGTGAGTAAATAAAAAAGCCTGTTCAAAATGAACAGGCTCTAGTTAGTAAGAATTATAAATATGAATTACTGTATTACTCTAACGTTTACAGCGTTCATTCCTTTTTTTCCTTCTTTTTCTTCGTATTCCACTTT
Organism: Nonlabens sp. Hel1_33_55; assembly: GCF_900101765.1. Classification (NCBI taxonomy): domain Bacteria; kingdom Pseudomonadati; phylum Bacteroidota; class Flavobacteriia; order Flavobacteriales; family Flavobacteriaceae; genus Nonlabens; species Nonlabens sp. Hel1_33_55. Next base: position 2,320,422 of record NZ_LT627735.1, on the reverse strand, counting down.
GTCACCTTCTCTAACCTCATCGATTAGTCCAGTTACGTGCACGAAGCAGTCTTGATTTGTTCCATCTTCAACGATAAAACCGAAGCCTTTTGATTCATTGAAAAATTTTACGGTACCTTCTTTCATTGTAATAAATTGTAATAATTAAGTTTCAAAAATAATAAGTTTCAGTTAACCAAATTGTTAATAACTTAATTAATTTAATTTTTTCAGTAATGACGGGCTTTTAGGATGTATTTTTTGGTGCGCCGTCAATGTAAATCGTTGTTCCTTTGACACTTCGGTCGTACATAACGATGCTGCCGGCGACAGATACATTAAGGCTCCTTGGGGTCTCAAACTTCACTAAATGATGTGACTTATCCACCGCTTTTTTGCTCAAACCATGATCTTCTGCACCCAGTAAATAAACGGCATTACGTGGATGCTGAAAGTCGCTAAGCAATGTAGCTTCAGGTGAAAGTTCGATGCCTATGAGCATCGCGCCTTTAGGTAGATGTTTGTAAAATTCATCAAAAGTTTTATAGTGAAAATAGGGAATGGAGTTCACGGCATTATGGGTATCACTGGCCTGTTTTGCATATCGATTGCCAATGGTAAAAATAAAACTAGCACCAAAATTCTGCGCGCTGCGCCATAGGACACCCAGATTTTCAGGAGTCTTTCCATTCTCGATCCCAATTCCAAAAAAGTTATTTTCTAAGGAGTCCATTCAATTTATTGAGCCATCATTCTTGTTTCCACTACAGCCATTCCTAGATGTAGTTTACCATATCCTATTTTCCCATCAAAATGATCAAAAACCGGTTTCATGGATCGGTCTTTTTTGAAGTTGGGAAGCATATTTTCCAGCTTTTGTAGATCCACACCATCTAACAAAGGATCCACTTCAACATCACGGTGAGAGGCATATCTTTTTCCTAAATGCGATAGGATAGTATCTGCTTTGAGAGAACGATCCTCTGCTATTTCTTCAATGGTTTTTCCATCCCAGAAAGCCTCAACGCTCTCCATCACTGTATCTGATAGGCCGCTGATTTTAGAGCGTTTCTTTTTTTTCTTTTTTGTGGCAGTGCGATATACAAAACCATCGGGTCTCGTTTCCTTGTACGATTCAACGACCTTCAAAAATTGCTGACCATATTTATCATGTTTATGAACGCCTACACCACTAATATCTGCAAACTCATTATCGTCCAGCGGTATGCGTGCAGAAATATCTTTAAGCGTCGCATCGCTAAAGACCATGTAAGGAGCAAGATTTTCCTCTTTAGCAAGGCTCAAGCGCAGCTCTTTCAACTCTTTGAATAAATCCTTATTCACCTCTTCAGGAAGTTCTTGTAATTGCGCCGCAGCGGCTCTTTCCTCAGGTTTTGGGATGATAGCTAGACGTACCGGTTTATTTTCAAACAACACTTTTTCTGACTCTGCGGTCAATTTCAGTTGGTTGTTTTCATGAAAGGCAATTTCCAGCAAACCTTGATTGATAAGCTGGATAATATATTGTTGCCAATCATTCCAGGAAGTTTCGCGTCCAGCACCATAAGTTTTGATGCTATCATAACCACTTTCCATAACACCAGCATTATTGGCTCCGCGCAACACATCTACCAATAGATTGAGCGGTGCGCGTTGATCCATGCGATAGACGGCACTCAAAGCCATCTGGGCAAGACGTGTACCGTCCATAAAGTCTGGCTTGTTCAGGCAAACATCACAATTGCCGCAATCTTCTGGGAGGAACTCATTAAAATAGGAAAGTAGCATGCGTCTGCGGCAAGTCAGTGCCTCTGCAAACTGTTTCATGCGCTCGAGTTTTGCAATCTGCACCTCACTATTGCCGCTACCTTCTGCAAACTTTCGCAGCTGGATCACGTCCGCATAACTGTGGAACAGCAGTGCTTGCGATTCCATCCCATCACGACCGGCACGACCTATTTCTTGATAATAACCCTCAACATTTTTAGGCATGTTGTAATGGATCACAAAACGCACATTTGACTTGTCGATCCCCATTCCAAAAGCGATGGTGGCCACCACAATCTTGATCTCATCTTTGATGAATTGTTCTTGTACGCTTTCGCGAAAGCGGTTTTCCAATCCAGCATGGTAAGCAGCGGCAGAGTATCCTTGTCCTTTCAATTTTGCTGCAATGTTTTCACAGCTCTTGCGGCTCAAACAATAGATGATTCCAGAACTGTCCTTATGCTTATTCAAAAAACGAAAAACCTGAGTCATTCGGTTGGTGCCTGGTCGGACTTCCAACATTATATTGGGCCTATCAAATGAAGCGACGAACTCCTCTGCATGAACGATCGAGAGTTGTTTTTTAATATCGGCTCGCGTGGCACGGTCAGCTGTTGCTGTTAGCGCAATCAAACTGGCATCAGGGAAGGAATTCTTAAGATAGGAAAGTTGGGTGTAGGCAGGTCTAAAATCATGTCCCCAAGTGGAGATACAATGCGCCTCGTCCACCGCGATGAGAGAGACTTTGATCTCGCTCAAATGGTTTTGTAAAAGTGATATACTTTCTGGAGCGACGTAGAGTAATTGTAGTTCGTTACTCTGCAATTTGCGAATCAAATGATTCTGGTCTGCCGTCTCTTGTGAGCTATTGAAAAACCCAGCAGAGATCCCATTAGCATTCAAAGCATCAACTTGATCTTTCATTAAAGCGATAAGCGGCGAAATGACCAACGTGACTCCTGGAAGAATGAGTGATGGTAATTGAAAACACATGGATTTACCACCGCCAGTAGGCATCACGACCATCAGGTCCTTACCCTCAAGAACTTGGTCAATTATTTGTTCCTGTAGAGGTCTAAAGCTGTCGTACCCAAAATGCTTTTTGAGTAATTGTAGTTTTTTCATGGCGTGAATTAGTAAAAATGGCGTTGCTGGAAGGCAAAGATATAAAGGTAGTCAAACGGCACAAAAATTGAAGATTGGTTTATCCGACTTCTGATAACTGGTGAACCGTTATCTATTATCTTTAATCCTTTATTATAAAACTCATTATGAAAAAATATATTCTGTTGGTTGTGTTATCCTGTTTCTACTTTTCAGGGGCACAGTCTGTAAATGATTATAAATATGTTATTGTAAATAATCAATATGACTTTCAAAATGACGCTAATGAATTTAGATTAAACGAGTTAATGGTATTTGAATTGAAAAAGTATGGTTTCAATGCTTATAGAAATTCTGAGCGCTTACCGGCTGATCTTAATAGAGGTAGTTGTAATGCCTTGCAATTAAAGGTTGATAAATCGGGAATGCTATGGACAGATATTGAAGCAAGACTGGAAAACTGTAGTGGACAAGTATTGTTTACAACTGAGGTTGCAAGAGCAAGACAAAAAACTTTTGATAAGGCTTACTTCAGCGGAGTGAGAGAAGCTTTTAAATCCTTTGAAAATCTCAATTATAAGTACAATGGTGATAGTGATGAAGAAGAGTTTCCTACACAATTATTGACGATCGCGCAGGAACGAGAATTGGAAAAAAAGAATAAAGTTAAAGAATCGAATGTATCAAAAAACATTGGTGTCGAGACTGATATAGATTCAACGAATGAAATAATAGAGGAGAGCATAGAAATAACTACAGATGATCTAAAAGGATCTTCAAACTCTTTACCAGAATCTAAAACAGATATAGACTTCAAAGACACTTCAAGTACAGGATACGCTCTAAAGTTTGATGATTCAAAAGATAACTTTGAAATTTTTAAAGAAGAAGTTTTAATAGGTACTGGTCGTAAAACGGCCGCGGGTGTTTATCTAATCACTACAGATTCTTTCACTGGAATAGGGTTTGTTGAAGGTGAGAATTTTATCATTGAGTATGATGTTAATGGTAGCACCCAGCGTGTAGTGATGACTAAATAACTACTGATGCTTCCCAACTTCAAAGCCATGTTTACCTAGAAACTGATTGCCACTATGAATAGCATCATCTTCCAGAGTAGTTGCCATGCTATCATTCCATCTATTTAAATAGCCGAAAAGAGAAATAACTCCCAACATTTCTACGATCTCACCTTCATCCCAATATTGGTGTAGGCGTTTTTTGATGGAATCATCAACAGCATTAGGAACCTGACTTGCGGCTAGAGAAAAATCCAGCGCGGCACGCTCTGCCTCAGAAAATGCGGGATGCGTTCTGTATTCCCAGATATTATCTAATTGTTCTTGTTCTGCGCCATAGCGTTCTGCAGCTCTTATCGCATGTGCCTGACAATACCTACAACCAGTAGCATTACTGGAAACCCATGCGATCATTCTTTTAAGTGCACTTGTAACACGACCTTCATTTGCCATCACAGCTTTGTTCAGGTTGATAAAAGCTTTTGAAATGGCTGGCCTGCGTTGCATGGTAAGAACAGAGTTAGGGCAAAAGCCCAACGTTTCATTAAAGAACGCTGCAAGTTCTTTGGTTTCTGGATCGTGTTCAGGCGATAATGGTGTTACTAAAGGCATATTTTTGGCATATTGAATTATTGAAAGTTAGATAAATTATAGGTTTCCTTATAGGTCTGTTATCTTTATACTTTTTAAAAATTATCTATGCGCAACCGTCTAGCCCTAACAGCTGGCTTGTTCTTTTTTATTATAGGAATATTGATCAAGCCTATCATTGCCTGGCTCAACTCCTTTTTTGAGAATGACATTTCTTTTCTTGCCTCCCAAAGCAGGAACTTTATAATCGTTGGTCTGGCCTTTCTGTTCATATTCGTTATCAGGAAACTCAAACGACGCTTTTTGAAGAGATTTGATGTCACTGAAGACGATAATCTAAGAGCACGAAAAGTCCACACTCAAGTCGCGATCCTTGAAAAGATCTTGATTTTTGTCACGTTTCTTGTTGCCACAGGATTAATTCTTATCTCATTTGAAAGTATAAGGGACATAGGTATTGGATTGTTTGCATCAGCTGGTGTTGCTGGAATAATCATAGGCCTTTCTGCCCAAAAAATGGTTGGTGCGCTACTCGCAGGAATTCAGATTGCGATAACGCAGCCTTTTAGATTAGGTGATGCCGTTGTGGTTGAAGGCGAATGGGGCTGGATTGAAGAAATCAATCTGACATATGTAGTGGTCAGAATCTGGGATAAAAGACGTCTGGTATTACCTTCTAGTTATTTTCTTGAGAAACCATTCCAGAACTGGACTAAGAATAGCTCAGACATTATAGGAACCGTTTTTCTTTATACAGATTATAGTATTCCGTTTGAAGAATTGCGTTCAGAATTGACTAGAGTGCTTGAATCTACCGATTTATGGGATGGAAAAGTAAACGTTCTACAGGTGACTGATTCCAAGGAATTTTCTGTGGAATCCAGGATTCTTGTTAGCGCTATTAATTCGCCAACAGCTTGGGATTTGCGCGTTCTTGTGCGTGAAAAGATGATCACATTTATACAGGCAAATTATCCCGATAGTTTCTCTAGAACCAGGATTGAGTTGAATGAAAAAGATTCAAAAAAGGATGATGGATCGCAGGCTGATCAGAATCAAAATTTTAAAAACTAATCTTTGCGCTGGACTCTTAAACCAATTCCTGATAGTAACAAACAGCAGCAACTTGCAGCAGATCTTAATATAGATCCGGTGCTGGCTGGTTTGTTGGTGCAACGTGGTATTGACGCTTTCGCGAAAGCGAAATCCTTCTTCAGGCCATCTCTAAAAGAACTTCACGATCCATTCTTAATGGCAGACATGCAAGTGGCCGTAGAACGTATTTTGAAAGCTGTGGAGCACGGCGAAAACATCTTAGTCTACGGTGATTATGATGTAGATGGCACTACCAGTGTGGCATTAATGTCAACCTTCTTGAAGAGTTTTTATCCTCAGGTTTCTACTTATATACCAGACCGTTATGAAGAAGGTTATGGGGTGAGTTTTCAAGGGATCGACTATGCGGCAGACAATGATTTTTCCCTGATCATAGCATTGGATTGTGGTGTCAAGGCTATTGATAAGGTGGCCTATGCAAATGAAAAAGGAATCGATTTCATCATATGTGATCACCACAGACCAGGAAAACATCTACCAGATGCCGTTGCGGTTTTAGACCCTAAAAGGCTTGACTGCGACTACCCATTTGACGAGTTGTGTGGTTGTGGTGTAGGCTTCAAACTGTGTCAGGCCATCACTATAACTAAAGGCTGGGATTTTGAGGTGTTGATTCCATATTTGGATCTTGTTGCAACTGCCATAGGTGCAGATATTGTTCCCATGGTGGATGAGAATAGGATACTGGCCTATCACGGCCTTCATGTAATCAATACGTGCCCGCGACCAGGATTTCAAGCGATTATCTCACAGCTTAATAAACCTAGTCTAACTTCTACAGATGTAGTTTTTACCATCGCACCTCGTATCAATGCGGCAGGAAGAATGAAGCACGGCTTATATGCTGTCGAATTGTTAACGGCAGAAGATCTTGAAACGGCAGTCACACTCGCCAAAGCCATTGAACAAAACAACACGGACCGTAAAGAGACCGACAAATGGATTACAGATGCGGCGCTGGAACAGATTATTTGCAATGATGAGGTAGAAGGATTTTCAACTGTTGTCTATGATCCAGAATGGCATAAAGGAGTCATTGGGATCGTTGCCTCTAGGTTAATTGAAACCTATTACAGGCCAACGGTTGTTTTTACAAAAAGCGGTGACAAACTAGCGGCAAGTGTACGCAGTGTTAAAGGCTTTGATGTGTACAATGCCATTGAACAATGTTCTGAGTTTATTGAGCAATATGGTGGCCACAAATATGCTGCTGGACTCACTCTGAAAGAAGAGAATTATGAATCCTTCAAAAACCGATTTGAAGAAGTCGTCTGCGCTACCATAAAAAATCAAGATCGAACGGAAGAAATTACAATCGATCTACAGCTGCCATTGAACTCCATTTCTCCTAAATTCTACAGGATTTTAAAGCAAATGGAACCTTTTGGACCTGGAAATATGTCACCCATATTTTTAACTAAAAACGTTGTAGATACTGGTTATGCTAGACCAGTAGGACAGGATGATAAACATCTTAAAGCATGCATTACCTCAGATAAAACTTCCACGGATCGATTCAACGCGATTGGTTTTAATATGGGAGATAAATTGAATTCTATCAATAACGACCAATCGTTTGATATTGCTTATTCCATAGATGAGAATACCTGGAATAATCAGACAAGTTTACAGCTTAGGTTAAGAGATATCCATTAAAGTTCTAGCATCAGATATTAAACTTGATAAGGCTTTAAGCGTCACTGGTTTCACTACAAAATCTTCAATATCTTCATATCTATCAGCTTTGAGCCTATCATTGGGATCAATTGAAGAACTCACTAAATAGACAATGATGTTTTCTTTATCAGGAAACTGAGCAAACTCATCCATAAACTGCCAACCATCAAGAATGGGCATGTTGATGTCAAGAAGAATTACATTAGGATAAGAAAGTTTATGTTCTCTAAGATTATCTAATTGTAGTTTGGCTTCCATTCCGTTTGGAAACGTGTCTATCCTATGCGTCAGGTTATGTAACTGCAGCATCTTTTTTACCGTGAAAGTAAATATGGCATCATCGTCAATAATCCAAGTATAATCTAATGTCATATCCTATAAGGTAATTTTAAATTTTGTACCAACGTTTTTCTCGCTCTCCACTCTGATGGTACCACCCATGGCTTCCACTTGATTCTTGGTCATGTAAAGACCTATGCCACGTGCATCCTTATTCCCATGAAATGTTTTATACATGCCAAAAATCTTATGGCCATTAAGTTTCATGTCGATTCCTATACCGTTGTCTTCAAAAATAATCCTGGACTTTCCTTCATGTTTGAAAGCCTTAATTGTGATCTTGGTAGGCTCCTCTTTTTTCCTATACTTAATACTATTGGTAAGTAAGTTGAGTAGTATGCTTTCCAGATAAGCAGGTGATGCAGCCACAGTAAAATCATCGTCTATTTCTACATGTACATTAATATGGTATTCTTTGATTTGTGAAGAAATGTTCTCCATTACCTTAAAGATATTTTCCTTCAAGTAGATATTGGTCAACTCTATTTTTTGGGTATTTACCGCTACAACGTCATTTAAATGGCCTATAGTTTCCGCAAGTTGGGAACTGGATGATGAGAGTAGTTTGATAATATTTTGTTGGTCCTCGACTTCAGTCTCCTGTTTATACAAATTGAGTAACACCTCAAAATTACTGGAATGGGATCTTAAGTTATGAGAGACAATGTGGGCAAAATTTAGCAGTCTTTCATTCTGTTGCTCTACATACTTTGTAAATGCGTTAACCTCATCTTCTTTCTTTTTGATAGCAGAAATATCAATTACCTGGATTACAAGATCTACAGGATCTCCATTATCATCTTCTATCAAAGTACCAATGACCGAACAAATAATGAATCTTCCAGTGGATTTTTTAAGATTAATAGTAATGTCTATACCTTCAATCTTCTTATTTAAAAGATCAGTTACCGCATTGAAAAGTCTGGGGAAATCAGATTTCAATACATATTTTTCCAGGGATGAAGTTTTGACGTGACTTGCCTCATAGTTGAGCAATTCACACATCTTGGGATTTACCTCTGTAATACTTAGATCAATAGGATCAACTACAATTTTACCTATTCCAGACGCTTCAAATACGTCGTGAAATTTACGTAGAGCGAGTTTGTAATTCATCTCAGACTCTACCTTCTCAGTAATGTCTTCAAAAGTACCGTACTGTCGTATGCATCTACCGTCAACAATTTCTGCTTTCATCACGCTGCGTACCCAACGTTCTTTTCCTTTTGCAGTTATAATTTGGAGTTCAGCTTCCAAGCGTTCTCCTGTTTCATAGGATCTGGTGAATAGATCGGTAACAATTTCTTGATTGACTCCTGGTTTATAAAAATTGATACCAGTGGCTACATCTGGAATAAAATCTTCACTGACTTGGTGGATTTTCTTAGTGACTCTCGACCAGTAGAGTTCATTAGTTAAATGATTCATTTCCCACGACCCTATTTTCGCCTTATTTGCAGCATCAAGCAATAGTTGGTGCTCGCGATCCAGTTTGGACCTTTTATTAATACTCTCTGAGACATCCTCAGTCATCATTACAATACCGGTGATAGTATTGTTCTCATCTCTTGTAGGACCGTGGCTCCATTTGAGCCAGTGAACCGTTCCATCTTCACGTACGAACTTTTCTGCGTCGTGGGATTCTTCAAGACCTTCCTTTAAAATTCTTTGATGTTGCTCACCATATGCCGCTTCTACCGCTGGAAAAACATCGTAATGATGTTTACCTACCAAATCAAGGCACTCTAAACCATAATCGGTACACCACTTTTTTGAATGAGCCACATATTTAAGATCAGTATCTAGATACGCAATGGCTATTGGGGCTTGGTAAATAGGGTTTTTTTGTAGGGATCGATCCATGAGCAACTCTTTAGGGACTAATAAAATTACGAGTTTATGATGGTGAGAGATGTCTTCATACGATGCTCACTACTATTTATTAGACTAAAGGTAAATAAAACCGACGAAAAGAGTTAATTTAAAGTTAACAAGTGTATTTCGTCGATGATCTATTCCTCAAATTTCATAAGTGTAAAAGAGTTCCCGTCGTAAACACCGTAGGTGTAGTGAGTTATCCAGTCGCCTAAGTTGTAGTACGTCGATTCTGGATTAATGTCGATTTTCATCGGCAAATGGCGATGACCAAAAATGAAGTAATCATAATGTAGATCTTCCAGCTTGCGCTTGGAATATTGGGCCAGCCATTCTTGTTCCTCGCCTAAATAAATAGCATCCTCATCACCAGAAATTAATTTGTTCTTGACCGATAAATGCCGCGCTAGCCGCACGCCTAGATCTGGATGGATCCACTTGAAGCACCACTGAAAAAAAGGATTTGTAAAAACCTTCTTCATTCGCTTATAGCCTTTGTCGCCGGGACCTTTTCCATCGCCGTGTCCAATAAAGAATTTCTTACCGCTGAATTCGAACATCTTGGGCTCGTGATAAACGGGAATGTCCAGCTCATCTTCAAAGTAGCCAAACATCCATAAATCATGATTGCCTACAAAAAAGTAGATGGGAATACCACTGTCACGTATTTCGGCAAGTTTGCCCAGTACGCGCACCTGTCCTTTAGGTACCACGGTTTTGTACTCAAACCAGAAATCAAATAAATCGCCCAGCAGGAAAATAGCTGCGGCATCTTCCTTGACCATGTCCAGCCATCGCAAGAATTTTTTCTCGCGCGGTTTGCTAAGCTCTGCCGTAGGCGCACCTAGGTGATTGTCACTGGAAAAATAGATTTTTTTGCCTTCGGGAATCTGCATGGGTTCAAAGATAATGATTCAGGTATCAGTTGTCAGTTTGCAGTCTCAATTTCGGTTAATGTTCTATTACTATTGACGTACAGTTCAGCTGTTGTTGGATATAATTTTGAAGTCATTTACAAATTTCAGGTTCGATTTAAATTGCAATTTGGATTATAGTGAATTCGCTTTCGCGAAAGCGTAAAACAAACTAAGACTGCGGCTTCAAACTGTTGCTGTGACTGCATACTGATTGCGTACCTTTAAGTCCATGATCAATAAACGGCTTCTTGTTAAAAATCTGCTCGCACACAACGATGAGAACAGCTTTTATGACAAAAAGTTGCGCGTGGATTTATCGAATAAAGAAGGAAAAGCGAAGTTTCTCAAGCACATTTGCGCACTTTCCAATTCGAATCCCGCAAACAATAGCTACATCGTTGTGGGCGTCGATGACCGTAAGAACGAGATCGTAGGCGTGGATTTTTTTGATGATTCAAAACTGCAAAATTTGATCAACGCCTATCTGGATAATGCACCGCTGGTGATGTATGAAAATGTACCGTTCCCGCATTTACCTATTGATAAGGTAGTAGGCCTGGTTACCATTCGTGCCCAGAATGGCATTGTTGCGTTGCGCAAAAATATCTGGAAATATTATGGCGGTGCCGTTTTTTTCAGGGATGGTAGTATTTCTATGCCTAAGGATTTTGGTATAAGAACGGACGATGTCAATTCGCCTATAGTCAATGAGATCGAGAAAAATGCAAGCAACAATATTGAACTGACGCTGGACCGCGTGCAGGACTTTATGAACCGTCGCGAGAATGGTTTAGAATCATTTTATAAAGTTTTCAAAGAGCAGTTTGTGATATGCTGGTCAGGAAAAGTAAAGCGCAAAAAGAATCAGGAATACTATTATCGAGTCGATATTGAAATGGTCAACGAGCAGGTGCGGCTATTTTACAGCGCACTGGATGAGGTACAGATTTCCTATGATGAGGACAGCTTTAGCATTCTGGAATTTGTGGAACTGGGATTGGGCGATAGACACGCTTATCATCCGTTGGAGCGGCAAACGTTTCGGTTTTTTCCTAATGGTACCTACAAATTGGAAAATAAGATCTTGTTCAACCCACCATTTTACGATAGGCGTACGCTACACCATATTTATAACGCAAATCTGTCGCTTTTACACAGGATCAGCAATGGCATAAAACTTAAGGAACAAGCACTGATCGACCTGCGCAATCTGCCAGAAACCATGCTTATTTGCCATTTCAACAACGTGGGTGAACCCATAGAAAAAATGAAGGCTGCACGCACCCATCTTAAAAATTTTCCTGACACCTATAAGGCTTATAAAGAGTCGTTGCGTATCTTGAGAAAAGTAAAATACAACTCTTGAGAACATTAGCAATAGGCGATATACACGGCGGCCACAAGGCACTAACACAATTACTGGATCGAGTCGATCCACAACCACAGGACCAACTTATCTTTCTGGGAGATTATGTAGATGGATGGTCAGAAAGCTATGAGGTCATAGAAGAATTGATATCGCTTGCGCGAAAGCGTAAACAAAACAATCATACTGCACCTATCTATCTAAGAGGTAATCACGACGAGCTCGTACTCAACTTTCTGGTCAAAGATCAACGGAACGAGCAATGGTTGTATCACGGTGGTTCCAGTACCGTCGAGAGTTATGAGGGAAAGTCAAAAGACGATATTGCGAGACATATTAAATTTTTTACTGAGAATTTGGTTGACTTTTTGGAATTGGATGGTAACGGTTTTTTCCATGCCGGTTTCCACAACCTTAATGGGCCGCATCACGAGTATTACAAAAACCTACCGTATTGGGATCGATCGTTATGGGAAATGGCTTTATGCATAGATCCAAACCTTTCACAAGACAACCCTAGATTTCCCAATAGACTTAAACTCTACAAAGAAATTTTTATAGGTCACACACCTACCACACGGCTGGACTCCACAAAACCTATTCATGCTGCCAATATCTGGAATGTCGACACCGGCGCGGCCTTCACAGGACCGCTGACGGCGCTTTGCGTAGAGACCAAAGAAATCTGGCAAAGCGATCCATTAGTTGATTTGTATCCAGATGAGGATGGTCGCAATTAATGGGCTTCAAATAATTACGCTTTCGCGAAAGCGTAACACTTTCTTATAATTTTCTACTAACAAATGTAAATTGAATTGTACAATCCTAAAAATCAACCATTATGGGAATCTTTGATAAAATAAAAGAAAAGCTCAGTCATGAATTTATCGACATCGTTGAGTGGCTGGACTATACAGATGACACCATTGCTCACCGATTTGAGCGTTATCAAAACGAAATCAAAAACGGTGCAAAACTCATTGTTCGTGAAGGGCAGACGGCTGTTTTTGTCAATGAAGGCCAGCTGGCAGATGTGTTCAAACCTGGGACTTACGACTTAACGACTCAAAATCTTCCAATTCTTTCCACATTGAAAGGATGGAAATACGGGTTCAACTCGCCATTCAAAGCAGAGGTTTATTTTGTCAATACCCACTTATTTACAGACGAGAAATGGGGAACCAAAAACCCAATTACACTAAGCGATGAACGTTTTGGATTGGTAGAAATACGAGCCTTCGGAACCTACGCCTTCAAAATAGCCGATGCCGGTAAATTCATCGTGGACATCGTTGGAACCGACAATAACTTCACCAACTTTGAGATCAATGAACATCTCAAAAGCCTTATCGCAACACGATTTACAGATACCGTAGGTGAGGCAAATTTGCCTATTGAATTGTATGCGGCAAATACTTCAGAACTTTCCGAGACTTGTCAGGAAGTGATGAAGCCAGAATTCTTAAGTGTTGGGATTTCGCTAGAGAAATTTTACATCGAGAATGTATCGATGCCAGAAGATCTCAAGAAAGAGATTTTTGAATACAGTCGTATTGACAAGATCGACCTAGACAAATTAACCAAATTCAAAACTGCCAAAGCCATTGAAGCAGCAGCTAAAAATGAAGGTGGAACTGCTGGTGCAGGAATGGGAATGGGTATGGGATTTGTGCTGGCACAGCAAATGGGCGGCATGATGACACCTCAAATGGGCGGACAGCAAGCTGCGCCCCAAAATCAGGCCGCAGCAATGCCGCCACCTATGCCTCAAGCCGTTCAATATTTCTATGCAAGTAATGGATCGCAGACAGGACCAGTTCCGTTTGAACAATTACGCGCCTTATTTGCAGGAAGAACCGTAAACCGCGATACGCTCATCTGGAAAAGCGGAATGGAAACCTGGAAACCACTCAATGAAATTGAAGAGCTGAAAACCTTTTTAGGCGGTAACACACCACCACCGTTGCCATAATTTTGTCGCTGCGCTCTAAATTGCAATGAAATGCTTGTTTGAGTGCAGTCGAGAACTATCGCGATAACCTAAAAGCTCTTCAAATTATTGCTTATTCTCGATTTGCTGCGCAAATCTCGTATTGCCGATTGCCGATTGCCAATTATAATTTTAGAGTCATTAAAATAATTAAAGTACGAGCATTTTAATAGGCAATCCATTTTGGCGCTGCAGAATCAAATGGGCAATTGGTAATTATGATTTGCGACGCAAATCAGGAATTGGTAAAAGAATCTAATGACTAACTACAATTGAACCCAACCACTAATTCAGAAAGAAAAAAATCCTGTGTCAATTGCGGTGCAGAGCTTACTTATGAACCAGGCACAGACACGATCACGTGTGATTATTGTGGTCATGTAGAACAGATTGATCAAGAAGTCCAGCCGTTTCAGGAACTGGAATTACATAAATATCTAGAGTCTATGGGTGCGCAATCGCACTCGATGGAATTGACCATGTTGCAGTGCGATAATTGTGGCGCTACTCAACATGTAGAGGATAACTACAAATCGCTGCATTGTGTGTATTGTACGATGCCATTGATTATAGAAGATCAATATAAAGAAGAGTGGATTTTGCCAGGTGCGGTGTTACCGTTTTCTTTTAAGGTAGATAAGGCGCACCAGATCTTTAAGAAATGGGTCGATGGATTGTGGTGGGCGCCCAACAATCTACAGCGTGCTAGTTTAAGTCCTGAGTATACTAAAGGTTTGTATGTTCCCTATTGGACCTTTGATGCACAATTGGAATCCAGTTATTCTGGTGAGCGAGGCGACTATTATTATGTCACGGTCACGCGAGGTTCTGGTAAAAACAAGCGTACCGTGCAAGAACGCCGTACCAGATGGTCTAATGCTTCGGGAAATGTGAGTGGCTTTGTGGATGATACCTTAGTAAAGGGAACCAATAATCAAAAGATAAAAATTCCAATTTCCATTGCCAGCTGGAAATTAGAAGGTCTCAAAACTTTTGATACCAGTTATCTAGCGGGTTACGTGACAGAAAAATATACTATTCCACTTAAAGATGGTCACTTAAAAGCTACTGACAAGGCAGAGGAAATAGCTAAAAACTGGATACGTCGTGACATAGGTGGTGATGAGCAACGCATCAGTAACATGGATATGAACCTGAGTGACGAGACGTTTAAGCAAATTTTATTGCCGCTTTATATCAGTTCTTATAATTATAATGGCAAGCGATACAACTTCTACGTTAATGGTCAGACTGGAACCATCTACGGCGATCGACCGTACTCGTTTTGGAAGATATTTTTGGCAATTCTCGCAGGATTGATCCTAATTGCAATCATTGTATATTTTGTGAATTTGCAGCAATGATGGAATGAGTTCGCTTTCGCGAAAGCGTAATAACTTCAAAAATCATCACACAAAAAAACCGCCTCAACGAGGCGGTTTTTATTTATAAACTCTACTTGATTACAAATCAAATTTGATTCCCTGCGCGAGTGGTAATTCCGTCGTGTAGTTAATCGTGTTCGTTTGTCTTCTCATATAAACTTTCCAAGCATCACTACCAGATTCACGGCCGCCGCCAGTGTCCTTTTCTCCACCAAAGGCGCCGCCTATTTCGGCTCCACTGGTTCCTATATTCACATTTGCAATACCGCAATCAGATCCAGCCACGCTCAAGAAACGTTCTGCCTCACGTAGGTTGTTTGTCATGATTGCGCTGGACAATCCTTGATTAACGCCATTTTGAAGTTCTAAAGCATTTTCTACATCACCGCTGTATTTCAGTAAATACAGAACAGGAGCAAAAGTCTCGTGCTGCACGATTTCAAAAGAGTTTTCGGCTTCGGCGATGGCTGGTTTTACATAGCAACCACTTTCGTAGCCTTTACCTTCTAAGACGCCACCTTCAACGATGATTTTACCACCTTCTTCGACCACTTTAGTCAAAGCATTTTGATAGCCTTTTACAGCATCTTTATCAATCAATGGACCCACATGATTATTCTCATCCAGCGGATTCCCAATTTTCAATTGCTTGTAAGCATCGACGACTGCATTTTTCACTTTATCATACATGGATTCATGAATGATCAAACGACGCGTTGAGGTACAACGCTGTCCAGCCGTTCCTACTGCGCCAAAAACAGCACCAATCACAGTCATTTTAATATCGGCATCTGGAGTTACAATGATGGCATTATTACCACCTAACTCCAATAATGATTTACCTAATCGCTCACCAACTTTGCTTGCAACGATCTTACCCATACGAGTTGAACCAGTCGCGCTGATTAACGGCACGCGCTTATCAGTAGTCATTATCTCGCCTACCTTGTAATCGCCGTTTACTAGACAAGAAATACCTTCTGGAAGGTTGTTGTCTTTGAGGACTTTGGCGATGATATTTTGACAGGCGATTCCAGTGATAGGAGTTTTTTCACTTGGTTTCCAAATACAAACGTCTCCACAAACCCAAGCGAGTGCTGTATTCCAAGCCCAAACCGCAACGGGAAAATTAAAAGCACTGATAATACCTACAATTCCTAAAGGATGATATTGCTCATACATTCTATGTCCAGGACGCTCACTATGCATGGTAAGTCCATGCAATTGTCTGGAAAGACCAACTGCAAAATCGCATATGTCTATCATCTCTTGAACCTCGCCAAGACCTTCTTGATAAGACTTACCCATTTCGTAAGAAACCAGCTTTCCTAGCGGTTCCTTCAATCTGCGTAGTTCATCTCCAAACTGCCTTACGATCTCGCCACGCAATGGTGCAGGCTTCAATCTCCAGTCCTTGAAGGCTTTTTGCGCCGTAGTGACTACTTTGTCATAATCAGCGGCAGTTGTTGTAGAAACAGATGCTATTTCAGCACCATCAACTGGCGAGGAAGAAATGATTTCTTCACCGCTTCCAAAATGGTTGTTTCCAGTTGAAGTTCCTTTATTATTTTTTGAAACACCCAATTGTTGGAGCGCTTCATCTATACCAAAATCTTTGGCTATGTGTGACATGTACTATGATTTAAAAATTAATCCAGCTTTTCAGCTAGTTTTTGAAAGATTTTTTTTGGGTTCTTATTCTCGTAAAGCACTGCGTAAACTGCATCGAGAATAGGAGTTTTAGCGCCTTGTTTTTGATTCAGTTCAAAGGCACTTTTAGTGGCATAATAACCTTCGGCAATCATGCTCATTTCTAGTTGGGCACTACGTACCGTGTAACCTTTACCCAGCATATTACCGAATAATCGGTTACGTGAAAAGACGGAATATCCAGTTACCAATAAGTCACCCAGATAGGCGCTATCATTGATGTTGCGCTTCATCTTGTGGACTTTTTTGATATAACGCTTCATTTCTCTTATCGCGTTTGACATCAAGACGCTCTGGAAGTTATCACCGTAACCCAATCCATGGGCGATTCCAGCTGCAATTGCGTAAATGTTCTTGAGAACGGCAGCATATTCTGTACCTATGATGTCATCACTTATTTTACAATTGATGTAATCATTTTCAAAATATTCAGCGAGTTCTTTTGCTTTTTGCTCATCTGCAAAAGCTACGGTAAGATAGGAGAGACGCTCTAAAGCCACTTCTTCTGCATGGCATGGACCGGTTAACACACCTATATCTTCCATAGCCACATTGTAGTGCTGATTGAAGTATTCACCAACGATCAAACCCGTTTCAGGAACGATTCCCTTTATGGCAGATACCACTCGCTTACCATCAAAAGAAACCGTCAATGCAGACAACTCTGAATGAAGAAATGCACTGGGAATAGCAAAAATACAGACATCTGCATACGCTACTATTTCATTGATATCGTTTGATAATTTGAGCTTGCTTACATCAAATTCTACACTACTTAGATAGCTTGGATTGTGATCATTACGCTTAATGTGCTCAATGGCATAAACACTACGCATGTACCACCCAACTTCATCCATGCTTTCAGCAAGCATTTTTACAATTGCGGTAGCCCAGCTACCACCACCTAGGACGGCTATTTTGAGTGTTTTTTCCATAGAATAGAGTGTATTTGTAAAGATACCATTTTTGATAGTACGTTTTTTTGAGAATATGTTAAGTCATATGGTTGCACGATGACTTTTGATGAGTTCGCTTTCGCGAAAGCGTAACAAATATTCATAACTAACTATAATTTAGCGCGTTACAAAAATGGCACGATTTTCGAAAACGTTGTAGTGAACTTTAAATGATACCGATATGAAATCAATAACTACTCTCTTAGGCGGATTTGCCCTTGCCATCACTCTTGTTAGTTGTGATGCAGAAATTATTATAGGCGATCCAATAGTGGAACCTACATTGAATGAGGTTCTTTCATCTCACGATGTCTGGTATCTGGACTTGAATAGTTCTCAAGGTAATCTGGATGTGCCGTTCATGACTCGAGCATTTACGATGTCATTTGATTTTGGAACTCTTTATGCCAATAACAACTTAGTGGGTATAGGTCGTGCTGGTTCTGGAATAGGGATCGATGTGGGAAGCTATGATACATTTTTTGATACCGTTACGATCAATCATGATATTGATGGCGTTCATGAGTTTGACGTAATTGTACATAGTTTTAGACGTATAGAACTTAGGGATACTTTTAATGGTGACCGTTACTTTCTTGATGGATATAGCATCAATGGTTTTGACTATGATCAATTGTTTTATAACAACATCCAGTATTTTTTACAGGAGTATGGTGCATGGGAAAAAGTCTATACCAGTAATGAAGGTGCGATCAATGAATTTGATGCTGAAAATCACCTAAGATTTAGACCTGCAACAGATGCCGATATCTTCCAAAGCTCACAAGACCGTAATGGTTTGAGTACAGGCAGCCTTTATTGGGATTATACTGGAGAATATTGGGTAGAAGATGCGTCTCCTGGTTCACTTAACAAGCATTTAACGCTCGATTATGATTTTTTAGGCAATGATTATTTCGACCTTTACGTTATTGATGATGCGACAATTGAACTGTATCATGTGTCATCTGGAACTACCTACGAATTCAAGGGTAGAAATTTTATCCAGCTGAAAAGTACGACTACTTCAAAATCCAGAATGCTGGACGTGGAGAGAGCAAGAAAATAGACATTATAGTTTCTGATGAAGAAACTTAAGATTTGGTTGGTTGGAAGCCGCTTGTACACCTATAAATGGTTGCAGGCGGTTTTTTACTTGTAGAAATTCATTTCAGTCAGATACGTATTCACATCTTGATGAAGAAAGTATCTAAGGTCCTTGCCTTGTGAGATCCCATTTCTAATCATGGTAGAGGAAATCTCCATGATAGGTGCCTCAATTTTTGTGATGCTGGAATGATTCACTAATTCTAACGGAACCTCGCCAGCAGAGATTCGAGGATATACTATAATTTCATACTCTTCCAATAGTACCTGATAATTTTTCCACTTAGGCAGACTTTTTAAATTGTCTTCTCCCATGATCAGAACAAAATCTGTTTCAGGATGTTTTTCCTTGAGATGCGCAAGTGTGTTAACTGTATAATTGGGCTGTGGCAAAGAAAATTCGACGTTGCTGGGTTTGATTTTTGGATAATCATCAGTTGCAAGATGCACCATATGCAAACGCTGGTAATCTTCTAACAGCGTATTTTTCTTCTTCAGTGGGTTGTGTGGCGTGACCACCATCCAGATTTCTTTGAGATCGCTGTTTTCTACAAGATAGTTTGCAATGGCAAGATGACCTATGTGAATAGGATTAAAGGTTCCAAAATAGAGCCCAACTTTATTCTTCTTCATCTCGAGGTACTGGTTGACTAATGAAGTCTTTGACTACTTGAATGGCGCGTGCCTTTGCAAGTGCTAGATCATCATTTTTAATGATGACATCAAATTGTGGAGCGGTTGCCATTTCAGTGCTGGCTTTTGCCACGCGCATTGCGATTTTTTCTGGAGTTTCTGTTTTGCGCTTTTTGAGACGTATTTGTAACTCGTTTATGGAAGGTGGTTTAACAAATATGGCAAGCGTATGTTCTGGGAATTTTTTCTTGAGTCTCAAACCTCCTACCACGTCTATATCAAAGATTACGTGTTTGCCTAATGCCCAAATGCGCTCGACTTCGGCTTTGAGAGTTCCATAGAACTGGTCTCTGTAAACTTCTTCAAACTCAAGAAAATCCTCGTGTCTTATTCTATTCTTGAATTCTTTAACTCCTAAAAAATAGTAATCTTTCCCGTCAATCTCACCGTCCCGAGGATCTCTGGAAGCGGCACTTATGGAAAAGGCTAGGTTCAATTCTTTTTGCTTTAAGAGATGCCGGACAAGTGTTGTTTTACCTGCTCCAGATGGCGCACTAAATACGATTAATTTTGGCTCAATCTTCATTACAATACGTTCAGCATTTGTTCTTTGATCTTTTCCAACTCATCCTTCATCTGTACCACCTTTTGCTGCATTGCTGCATGGTTTGCCTTACTACCAATGGTATTGATTTCACGACCTATTTCTTGGGAGATAAAGGCTAACTTTTTACCTTGAGAGGTAGAAGCGCTCATCGTTTGCTTAAAATAGTTGAGGTGATTATTGAGACGCACTTTTTCTTCCGTAATGTCGTATTTCTCTAGGTAATAGATCAATTCTTGTTCAAATCTATTCTCATCAACTTTTTCTTTTAAGTCGGCTACCGCTTTTTCAAGTCTAGTTCTTATCCCATCAAGTCTATTTTTATCATCAACGATAACATCATCGAGAAGTTGAGCAATGTTATTAATGCGGTTTGTAAATTCTTCTTGGAGAATGGAACCTTCTGTTTCACGGTAATCATTTACCGCATCAAGAGCTTCATTAACAGTTTTCAGAACTATTTGAAATTCTGAATCTTCAATTTCCTCTTCAATATTTTGAAATACATCGGGAAATGAAGTTGCTATTTCAACTAGCTTTAACTTGTCGCTAGCATCTAGATTTTGGATTTGGGAAAGTTGATCTATATATTGCTCTATTTGATCAATATTAAGTTTTTGCCCAGTTTTGCCGCTGGTGTTTTCTACGTGAAGCGCTAGATCTATTTTACCTCTTGATAATTGAGCAGCTGCAATTTTTCTAATATCCAATTCCTTCTCACGATAAGCGCTGGGAATTCTTAGATTAAGATCTAGATTTTTGCTGTTTAAAGTGCGTATTTCAACAGTAATCTTTCGTTGAGGTAATTGCTGGACAGATTTGCCATATCCTGTCATGGAAATAATCATGAGCTCGTTTTAGGCTGGCAAAGATAACGAATGAAAATGCTCAGTGCATGTCAACACTCTCAGGATCCATTTTACTACGTAAACGACTTAAGGATTGTTGTCTAATTCCTAGATAGGATGCTATGTCTTTTAGAGGTAAGCGTTCCTCAATGTTTTTATAGCGCTCCATAAATTTCAAATAACGCGTGGTTGCATCGTTTGTAATCATACGTGACTTTTCATCAAGCTGATCATGATAACGTTTCAACATAAGTTTTTGAAACGCTGGTAGCAGACCTGGATAAAGTTTATTGATGTACATAAAATCCTGATGGTTAAAGCACATGACTTCACCTGCTTCAACACATTGTAATTGAATGTTTGAAGGTGTCTGATCCACAAAACTGTACATTGAGGTCATTACATCATTTTCTGCAACAAATCTGATGGTATGAAGGTCACCGTATTCATCGATAATGGAACCCTTGACAATTCCTGATTTTATAAAATAAATATTGTCGCACACCTCGCCTAAATGAAGAAGCACTTGCTTTTTCTTGACTTTAATAACTTCAAGCATGCTAAATATCTCACTAGCATACTTCAGTGATGGCCTATCGCCACCACCAGTTAAATCGTGTAGGAATTCTGGTAGCTCCATTTTGTTACTCTTTTCAAGGTAAAGATCGTAATTCATTGATGTATATGCAACAAAACGAGGCATTTAATGATAATTTTCACATTTCTATACTGGTAGTTTCAATAAGAAGCTTCGATTTTCCAAATAGCCAATAGATTCGGCCTATTAAATTTTCGTAATTGAGGTGTATTATCTACGATATAAGTAATTTTTTAGTTGTTAATCAACCCTTTATTATCCTGAAAAAGGCGCTCTAAACCTAATTTTTGTAGGAAAAACACTCATGTGTTATTACTCAAATTGCCTATCAATAAATTGGTGATGATTTAGGTCAGATAGATGATTCTCAGGTAGTGCTTCTAATTAGTATCTCATTAACGCGATAGCTTTGTAACTTTACCTACAATTTTGAGAATGTCAGCCACCTTATTATCTACTAAACTATTGACTTTGCCTCAACAGCAATTGGTTTTGAATAGCGATATAGGATTGGTGCATTATGACATTCTAAGAACAGATAACTTAAAGGCTGATCTTAGCTCTTATCCATTAGAGCATGTGATTATAACCAGTAAAAATGCGACGCATCCTATCACAGATTATAAAGAGCAAATCAAATCCATTTACTGTGTAGGCTCCGTCACCGCTGATGCTTTGAAAGAGTTGGAATTTGAACCAAAAATTATTGCCAAAAATGCACGGGAGCTGGCTTTGCAACTTGTGGCTCGGTTTCCAGATAAGAAATTCACATATTTATGTAGCGACAACCGCCGTGACGAGTTGCCTGATATATTCAAAAGCCATAAGGTCTCGTTAAATGAGGTGATTGTTTATGAGTCTTCCATCGTGCACAAAAGCTTTGATCGTATTTTTGAAGCGGTTTTGTTTTACAGTCCTCGTGGTGTTTACGCTTTCGCGAAAGCGAACAAACATCAACCTAAATGCTCCATTTGTATAGGTGAGACTACTGCAGCGGCTGCAAAGGAACATTTTGAGAACGTTCATGTAGCTAACAAACAAACAATTGAAAATGTGCTGGTTACAGCGATAAAAATATTGCGAGATGATAAAAAATGACTTATTTCTTAGAGCTTTAAGAGGAGAAACCGTGGAGCGTCCACCAGTATGGATGATGCGTCAGGCAGGAAGATACCTACCAGACTTTATGAAGCTCAAAGCTAAATATGATTTCTTCACGCGTTGCCAGACGCCAGAACTAGCTACAGAAATTACAGTAATGCCCATCGATCAGATAGGACCAGATGCTGCGATTTTATTTTCAGATATTTTGGTAATTCCACAAGCTATGAATATCGAGGTAGAAATGAAGCCAGGTGTAGGACCATGGCTGCCTAATCCCATTAGATCTGCCGCAGACCTCAATAGGGTAGTGGTTCCAGACGTTGCGGATTCACTAAGTTATGTCATGGAAGCTATTGATATGACTAAGGATGCTCTTGCTAACCGTGTGCCGCTCATAGGTTTTGCTGGGTCGCCATGGACCATTTTATGTTATTGCGTACAAGGTCAGGGAAGCAAGAATTTTGACAAGGCAAAAGAGTTTTGTTTCACACAACCAGAAGCTGCTCATGAACTTTTGCAACGCATTACAGATACCACCATTGCTTACTTGCATAAAAAAGTAAAACACGGTGTCAATGCTGTGCAGGTATTTGACTCTTGGGGCGGCATGCTTTCACCGGTAGATTATCAGGAATTTTCTTGGAAATACATACAGCAAATTATCAATTCCTTGAGACCAGTGACAGAAGTTATCGTTTTTGGAAAAGGATGTTGGTTTGCCTTGAATGAAATGTCAAAAAGTGGTGCTGCTGCGCTAGGTGTTGACTGGACCTGCAGTGCGCGTAATGCACGCTACCTTTCTGGTGGTAATATTACCCTTCAGGGAAACTTTGATCCATCTAGGTTATTCTCACCACCAGCCACCATTAAAAAAATGGTAAAGCAGATGATTGATGAATTCGGTAAAGATAAATTTGTGGCTAATCTGGGTCATGGAATTTTACCTAATATCCCAGTAGAAAACGCACAGGCATTTGTGGATGCCGTTAAGGAATACTAATGTGAAAACATTTTTACGCAAGTACAATCGGTTCTTGTTAACCCAATCGCCACAACGCAATCTGGTCTATGGGTTTTTCATGTACAATCTGATTGGATTTTTATTGCTATGCCTGCCGTTTGCGCGTAAAAGTGATCTTTCCATTATCGATGCTCTGTTTGCTTCAACATCTGCAATATCAACCACAGGGTTGTTGACGTTGAGTATGTCAGATGACTTTACCTTTTTTGGTCAGCTGGTAATCATGTTGCTATTTCAGATAGGTGGTATAGGTTACATGACCTTTACCACATATATACTATTGAACACCAGCCGGCGCGCTTCACAATGGCGGGAACGTATATTGAGCGCTGCATTCTCCATACCAGACACGCTCAAATTAAGACCTTTCTTAAAGTCGGTTATTATTTATACCGTCCTATTTGAAATAATAGGGACTATATTTTTCTTTATTGGTTTTGCTGATGAAGATTGGGGATTCTGGGAACGGTTGTGGAACAGTTTATTCCATAGTGTCAGCGCATTCTGTACCGCAGGTTTTAGCCTTTTCAACTCTGGATTTACGGACTATGTGAGCGATGGCTGGATCAACTTCACCATTTCGTTTCTGGCCATAGCGGGATCACTAGGTTTTATAGTGTTCACAGATTTCTGGCTTAAGCTAACTAAGAAAGGCCATCGTGTAAGTTTTACTTCAAAGCTCATTATGTCTGGCTTTTTGATATTACTTACCGCAGGAACGACTACACTATACTTTGCAGAGCCTGAAATTATATCTCTTGATGGAGCGCCACGATTTTATGCTGCTTTCTTTCAAAGTATGAGTGCTATGACAACTGTGGGATTCAACACCATAGATTTCGGCGGATTCATATTACCAACAGCAATGGTAACTATCCTTTTAATGTACATAGGAGCTTCACCATCAGGAACCTCTGGTGGTTTGAAGATCACCACTTTTGTCGCCACGGTGGCCTATTTGCGCAGTAAATTAAAAAACTCGGTAGAAGTGATGTTCTTCAACAGACAAATTCCTGATGAGCGCGTTAGTGTAGCTGTATCCACTTTTATCTTCTATTTCATGCTCAGTTTTGCAGGTATTTTTCTCCTGACATTTTCTGAAACCATCTCTTTGGAAATGATCTCATTTGAAGTATTATCTGCCTTGGGAACAGTCGGCTTATCGATGGGAATTACGGGAAGTTTGACGATGTTCGGTAAAATCGTAATTATTTGTTTGATGTTTATTGGTAGGTTGGGCGTATTGACATTTGGGCTTGCCATAAGTAAAACCTATATTGATAACGGCCACGTTATTGAAGAAGATATAGCCGTATAGTTATGATCAAAAACATTTTAAAAGCCTTAAAAGATTACGCTGGTAGCTTCAAATTAATGTCGCAACTGGGCTTGTGGAAATATTTCATGGTTCCCATGGCGATCAGTATATTGTTTGCTATCACCATAGGTTTTGCAGCCTACGGATTGTCAGACAATCTTGCCGGACCACTGACTAGGCTTTGGGTCTGGGAAACTGGAGCAGAGACTTTTTTCGCTTTCGCGGAAGTTCTTAGCGCTATCATTATAGTCATATTAGGATTGCTGGTGTATAAACACTTTGTAATGGCGTTGAGCGCACCATTCATGTCTCCGGTATCTGAAAAGATTGAAAAGCATTTGTATCCAGAAATTCACGAGGCCATCACTCACAGAAACACCTCAAATGCCTCTCAACTTTCTCGCGGCATACGCATTAACGTGCGCAATTTGTTTTTTGAATTGCTGCTTACCATACCGTTATTGATATTAAGTCTAATTCCAGTAGTTGGGATTCTATTCTGGGTGATCGGATTTTTGGTACAATCCTATTATGCTGGATTTGGGAATATGGACTACACGCTGGAACGTCACTACAAATACCGCCAAAGCATTGATTTTGTAAAAAGCCATCGTGGTTGCGCTATAGGTAACGGGATTGTTTTCAATGCCATGTTATTGATACCTATTGTGGGAATTATTTTGGTGCTGCCGGTATCCGTTACCGCTGCCAGCAAAACCACTTTAGAGTTGCTACGCGGTCAAAAATTGCTTTCAGACTCTTCGATTGACGCTGCTATATAAAGTACCTTTGTAAGTAGACTTTAACCTTATGGATTCCCAAAAAGACGCTTTCTTTTCTTTTATCAAAGAACTCCAAAACATCATTACATCTAAACTCGAAAGTCTGGACGGCAACTCCAAATTCCAAGAAGACGAATGGCATCGTGAGGAAGGTGGCGGCGGTTTTTCCCGAATTATTCAGGATGGCGATGTTTTTGCAAAAGGTGGTGTGAACATTAGTGCGGTCCATGGAGCTTTGCCGCTGGCCATGCAAAAGTATTTCAACGTTCAGGATGCCGATTTCTATGCAACTGGAATCAGTCTCGTGATTCATCCAGTCAACCCAATGGTACCTACCGTCCATGCCAACTTCAGGTATTTTGAAATGTATGATAAAACTGGATCACTTGTCGACTGTTGGTTTGGTGGTGGTCTGGATCTAACGCCGTATTATCTTTTTGAAGAAGATGCTCGACATTTCCATCAGGTTTGTAAGGATGCCTGTGATAGACATGATGTTGCAGATTATCAAAATTTCAAGGAAAGATGCGATACCTACTTTCATAACGCGCACAGGAATGAAGCGCGAGGCATAGGTGGTCTTTTCTACGACTATTGCCGTGCAGATGAAAATCACTCTATGGCAGACTGGCTAGAATTCCAGAAGGATATGGCTTCCCATTTCCTAGATGCTTATGTACCAATTGTAAACAAAAGAAAGGATCTACCATTTTCTACAGAAAACATAGAATGGCAAGAAATACGCCGCGGTCGCTACGTAGAGTTCAACCTTGTTCATGATAAGGGAACGCTATTCGGCTTGAGGACTAATGGACGTATTGAGAGTATATTAATGAGTCTACCACCAATAGTCCAATGGAAATACGACCATCATCCAGAACCTGGATCCAAAGAAGCCGAATTAGTTGAGGTGTTGGAGAACCCGCGGGATTGGATTATGAGTTAATCGTTAATTTTTGAGTTCAGAGTTCAGAGTTCAGAGTTCAGAGTCCAAGTTCCAAAATTGCCAATTGTTGAATTATTAAAAAATTTATTTTTTAAATAAGCAAGGTCAACTATTGGTAAATCAAAGGTGTACAGTCTTTTCAAAGTCCGGCTACCAGACTTATTTCTGCGAAATTTTAGAGATAAAAAATTGATTTCTCGCTTAGATATAGCGCTAGATCGGATTGGAATAAGCATTTTCCTAACTCCTAACTCCTAACTCCTAACTCCACTAATTATTATCACTCGCAAACCATTCTGCATAGCTGGTTTCGGTCTCGCGTAGTCGTAGGGAGAATAGTTTGATGTTTTTAGGTAAGCGGTCGCCTATTTTTTTTGCGAAGTCCTGAATCATCATTTCGCTGGTAGGTTGGTAATCGGCTAGGATGACTTCGTGACCGCGGGATTCAAGTTCTTTGGCGAGTTCCACATGTGGCGAGTTCTTATTGAAAACGGTCGCGTGATCAAATGGATCCACAATTTCCTCTTTGACTATTTTCTTCAAATCGCCAAAATCGATCACCATCCCATATTTCACGTTGTCAGAATCCATGATGGGTTCGCCTATAACCGTCACCGCCAGCTTATAACTATGCCCGTGAACATTGCGACATTTGCCGTCATAACCGTATAAGGCATGACCGGTTTCAAACGTGAACTCCTTAGTAATGCGCACACTTCCCATTAGCGATTCTTAAAAAATTTCTTGTAAACAACCACGACTATGAGAATAATCCCAATCACTAGAAAGATCCCAACGCCACCCATGAATCGGGAAAGTTGGATAAACCAGTTTTCTTCTTGAAGTAGAGCAAGCATGCCTGTAAGTTTGATGCAAAGATACCAATTGTCTAGCACAGAGGTCGCGTTAGGGATAGAAGTGGAAATCCTTTTTATCGATGCGCGAGCAGCATAAAAAGATTGCAACGGATAGCGCGGCCGCAGGCAACGTCCAAATGTGAAAAATGAGATATTAGTTCGCTTTCGCGAAAGCATAAAGTCCCAAAATCATCAAACCATTTTCTCCAGCCTTTTCCTGAATTTTAGGTGCAATAAGACGGCTCTACCTATCATCCATGCAAAAAATGCCAGCCAGATGGCCTTGAGTTCAAAACCGAAATAATCCAATACCAGCAGCACTGGAATGAAAAAAGCTAAGGTCACGACTAGTAGCAGGTTGCGCAGGTAAGGTGCCTCGCCCCAGCCTTTGAAAATACCGTCATAAACGAACGCCACGGCGTTGATGGGCTGCATGAGAAGAATGATAAAAAAGGTGTTGATGAAGAGCAGATCAACCTGTGAATCGTCTGTAAACCAGCCACCTATATAGTTGTAAAACAGCGCACAGATCAAGGCCAGCGCAATGGAAACACCTATACCGAACGTATTTGTTTTAAGCGCTAGATACTTGAGAGATTCACGATCTCGAGCACCCAGTAGTTTGCCGCCTATGGCATTTCCTGCATTTGCAAAACCATCGATAAAGAAGGAAAAGAACAGCCAGATGTTCATAAGAATGGCGTGGGTCGCAGCTTCTTCAACGCCATAACTATTTGCATAGCGGTAGGATAGATAGATGCACACGTTGATGGCTAGCGTGCGCAGGAAAAAGTTTGCAGTCAGTTTGATGTGTTGACCCAATAGGAAATGAGGTTTCCACTGATTGATGAAAATCCTGAATGGTGTTTTGGTAAAAAAGTAAAACAAGGCAATGATAAGCATCGTTGTTTGTGCCACTAGGCTCGCAATGGCGGCGCCGGTCAGTCCCAAGCCATCAAACCATCCATCAACACCGTAAACCAAAAGATAGTCCAATCCAATATTCACGATCGCACCAGAGATGCTGGCAATCATCGCCCAACTTGTATTTTGAAGACCCCTAAATATTCCGAATATTGCAAAAGCACTGAGCGTCAATGGAAAGCCTAAAGCGCGTATCTGGTAGTAGGAAGCCGTGAGGTTGAGGACTTCACCTTGTGCGCTGTAAAGATCAAAAATGAAGGACGCGAGCGGAGCAGTAATGGCATAAATAAGGAATCCCAATACTATATTGATCCATATGACTTGTGGGATGAGATCATTGATTTTTTCCAGTGACTTATTTCCCAAAGCATTTGAAACGATGCTGGAGATAGAGGTTTTGGTTTGTGCGAGTGTCCAGATAATGGTGCTCAAGAAGGCGCCCGCAAGTCCTACTGCTGCCAGTGCATCCACACTATTGTTCTCCATATTGCCTATGATAGCAATATCTGTGATGCTGATAACGGGCTCTGCTATTCCCGCAATAATCGCTGGAAAGGCGAGTTTGAGAATATCGTTAGTAGATATGTTGACGACAGGTTTCACGCTGCAAACTTACTGGTTAAGAATTTGATTTATCGCAATGAAAAGGCTGGAAAGTGTATATTTGCCGTCACAATTTTTGGGGGATTAGCTCATTTGGCTAGAGCGCTTGCCTGGCAGGCAAGAGGTGACCGGTTCGAATCCGGTATTCTCCACTGAAGAACGCAACCTTGTTAGGTTGCGTTTTTTCGTTTATGGTGATCCTCAAATTTTAAACCGTTCAGGCAGGACATGCATTCAAAAAATTAACGCAACACTGCACCACCTGTCGCAAATCATTAGGCATTAGGTCAGATTTCCATGGATGGGATGCTCCAAAAACGTGGTCAGCTCCTCGTATCAAAGCAAGTTGACTGTGCGTGCTTTTGTTTTTTAATCGATGGGCATCCTGAACATCAACCGTAGGGTCTGAAGTTCCATGAACAATCAAATGAGGGATGCTGAGTTGAGCTGCAGCGCTTAAAATGTGGAGGTCGTCCCTGCTTTCCTGAAAGTCTTCATATAGCTGGTAATAGAAAGGCATGTCCTGATGGGTGCGTCCATTTTTCACATAATAGACGCCGTCCTTTTTCCATTGCTCTAATTTTTTACCTGTAGGGAATCGCTCTTCATAATCCGCTACTCCAGCCATGGTGATTAATCGAGTTATGCGCTGATCTTTTGCTGATGTGATGGTTGTGATTCCGCCAGCTCTGGAATGACCCATAAGATTGATGTTTGAAAGATCTGCTGGTAGGTCAGAAGTTTCTAACCAGTCCAACACTCGCTTTAGGTCTCTTACTTCGAGACTATAATTGTTATTTCCAAAAGCTTCTAGATCAGGAAAATCGATGGGCTCTTCAGGTGTGCCGCCATTGTGTGAGAAGTTGAATTTGATGAATAGGTAGTTCGCTTTCGCGAAAGCGGAACCCATCAAATCCCACGCGCCCCAATCTTTGAATCCTTTGAGCCCATGACAAAATATTACCACAGGTAGATTGGAGGCGCCATCAATGAACTCATAGTCCAATAGTATTACTTTATTATTTTCGGCGGGTATTTGAATGTTACTCTTTTTCATACTTCCTTTTCTTTTAACGGAATTTCTGGATCAAATAGTTCGGTTATTAGGTCGACAAGTTGGATTTCAAATTGCTCCAAGATATCCAGATCAATAACAACTGGCTCGTAACTGCGACCATTCTTAATCCCGAATGAGATAAAACCTTCACCAAAGTTTTTAAAACTTATAATACCAGCTTGTAGTGTGACCAATGGGTTATTCTTCATGTATAGATATGCGTACATGAGGACTTGAAAAGCCTTTGATTTTTGGTAGTCTGTAATGATAGCCTCATAGCCATCCACTTCAATACCTACGTTGCCTTTTGATACGCTTCCAGTTTTATAGTCAATGATTCTTAGGACGCCATTGACAATATCAACGCGATCCACTTTTCCGTGAAATTTCACATTGCCAATGTTGGGTACTTTAACAATAGTTGATAGGTCCTGCTCAACGCTTTTGATAATAAACTCATCTGACTGCTGTACGGTTTTTTTGTCAAAGGCAATCATCTTCTTTATGTAGTGATGCGAGACTTCGTAAATGATCTTATTCTTTCCCAATGGGTTTGAAGCAGAAGTGTAGCAGCTAGCGTACGCAAGATCCAGTTCTGTTTTTATCTGGCTTTCAATCTTTTTATAATCTTCTGTTATCAGAATCTTATTCTGGTAGGGCTGATATAATTTATCAAGCGCCTCGTGAATAATGGATCCCATCGTATTGAGAGCAATGTCTTCTTCTACATCTTCTAAATCTGAAATGCGTAAGATTTTACTGGAGAAGAAATCTATGGGATTGCGCACATAACTGGTCAATGCAGATGGTGAAAATCCTTTGGAGGCTATTTCTATTAATCGGTCAAAGTAGATGAGCTCTTTTTTGATCTCCAGCAATTCGTTTGTGACGGCATTTATTTTGTGGTAATAACTGGTATGCGTCAATTTGTGCTGGATGTTTTCATCGCGTTCCAGCTGCAAAAGAAAACGACTTTTTTCGCCGCCACCTAATGTATCCGATTCGGCATTGTATATAAAAGTGGCGTTCTCGCAACGATGTAATAGGCGATAAAAGTGATAAGCGTAAATGCTGTCCTTCTCGGTATAAGTAGGCAAATCAAAAGCCCTTTTCATTTCATGAGGTATGTACGAACCAAATGACTTTCCTGCCGGTAGCGTACCTTCGTTGACAGACAGCATAAGTATGTTCTTGAAATCCAGCGCTCTCGTTTCCAGCAAACCCATAATCTGTAATCCCTGAACAGGCTCGCCTATAAAATCTAGCTTTTTAAGTGGTAATAGTTGTCTGAGTAGATATTCCAAAGTCCTTAAATCTTTTATACTTGAATTATCCCGTATAAGATCAGAAAGTTCGTCGATGACCTCTGTCATTCCCAGCAACTGTTCTAGTTCAAGACGACTATCCCGTTTTTTTATAAGAACATCTTTCAGTTGTTTTAGTAGTTTGTTGGAGAGTTCAACGATTTCGTTAGGTTGCTTTATATTTAGTAAAACACTATTTAAAAAAGGAAATGTTCTACCTGTAAAATCATTAGGTTTGATTTGAATAAGATTATGTTCCCTTATCTGTTGCAACGCTTTTATTGATTCATCTGGAGCGATAAGGTTGACAATCGATGATTCTAGTAGTTTTGTTACATTCTTGTAGTAAAAAGTACCATCAGTAGATTCCTTGTGTAACTGAAACAGATCCATGAAGAAGGAACTGATAGGTAACTGGTCCAAGCTCAATCCCATAGTCACATTGAAAGCATCAATGTTATCCGGCAAGGCATTTAACAGCGGTAAAAGCAATTGTTCATCTGCTAGAATTACAGCGGTATCCAGCAGATCTTCCTCACTAATCTTAGTAAGATACTTGCGTGCCGCTTGAACCATGCCTAAATTTCCAGTAGCACTTATTATTTCTATGGATTTACTTTGCCTGTAACCCGATCCTATAATATCGATTTTTCGATCTTGATAGTATTTCCATTCCTCTTGATGATTTCTTATAAACTTTCCCGCCTCGTGGTAGGAGTTTTCTAAGAAGTAGCTATCGGTATCCCAATAAATCACTGCGCCGTCATTCTCCAATAATTGCTGGATGATTTTAGACTCTGCGGTATTCAGTGCATTGAGGCCTAAAAATACCAATGGATTTTTTGGTTTTGAAATGGATTTCGATGAGTTCGCTTTCGCGAAAGCGATTTGATACGCCATTCCCTGATATGCAACTTCATTTTGTTCCAATACCTTGTGAAGCGCTTTATAATAAAGAAAAAGCTTCTTCCAAAAATCAAGATATTGGGTAACCATTTGTGTAGGATTGGCCTCTAGGGACCAATGCCTATCTGTATCTAACGCTTTATAGTTACCCAAGTATTCAAAAAACTGCTCTGGGTCGACTAAATACCGGTCTACCTCATTAAAATCCTTCAAAATTGTAGGTGCCCAACCAATGAAAGCGTCAAAACTGTCTCTCTTTTCAATGGGCTCAATATTACAATATGCTTGGTAGAAATAGGGTAAGGTATCAAGGTCGGACAGGATGTGAAGTCCAGAAAGTTCTTGAATGTAGTCTTCTATACTAAGTGTGACAGGCGCTAGAATAGGCTTGTTATAGCGCTGTGATATTTCTTTATTTAGAAAAACACCAACCCTTCTACTAGGAACGATATAGCTTAGCTCATCTAAATGAAATCCTTTAGAAACAAGGCTATCAAGTGTTTTGCCGATAAAGGTTTCCTGCATGGGTATGGTTTGAGACTATTAAAAATAAGGCATAAAAAAACGCCATCCGTATGGATGACGTTTCTATTTAGAAAGACGTTAATCAATTACTTTTTCAAGTTGATTTCAGTACGTCTGTTTTGTTGTCTACCTGCGGCAGTGCTGTTAGTAGCGATAGGCTTAGATTCTCCAAAACCTTCTGCAGATAATCTATTAGCTTCAATTCCACCATTCACTAAGTACCTAAGTACAGAGTTAGCTCTTTCCTCAGAAAGTTTTTGGTTGTAAGCTTCAGAACCTTGACTATCAGTATGACCATCGATAGAGAATTCAGACTCTGGATATTTTTTCAAGATATCAATGATATCAGATAAAGTTTGAGCTGATTGAGCTTGAATGTCTGATTTGTTCAATTCAAACAATATTGTTTTAGCATAAGCATTCAATTGCTCTTGTTCTTGTACAGTTGGAACTGCAGGACGAGGACATCCGTTTAATTCAGCTACACCAGCCTCATTTGGACATTCATCATCTTTATCAGCAATACCATCACCGTCAGTATCAGGACATCCATTGAATTTAGCTAGACCAGCCTCATTAGGACACTCATCATCACCATCTGCAATACCGTCACCGTCGCTATCAGGACAACCCATCAAAGCAACAAGACCTGGAGTCTCTGGACATTTGTCATCTTTGTCAAGAACAGTATCACCGTCAGAATCTGGACAACCATTGGTTTCTGCTGGGCCTGCTACGTAAGGACATTCGTCTTCACTGTCTTTAATACCATCACCATCAGAATCTGGACAACCGTTAAATTGCTCAAGACCTGGAGTCTCTGGACAATCATCTTTACTATCTGGAATTCCGTCACCATCAGTATCAACAGCTCCCCATACAAATTTCACACCCGCAACATGTTGGAAGTGTCTTGGACCTTCAGCTGCAAATACACCATTTTGATCCTCAAAAGGATGCTTGTAAGTAGTCTGAAGATTAAAATAAATATTCTCAGCAACTTTGACGTCGAAACCTATAGTTCCATTAAATGTACCAAAAGAAATGTCTTCAATGAATTGATATGATCCACCTATACCTAAGTAAGGATTGAAAAAATCGCTACCGTTATAGATTTCTCTTAAGTTATATCTCAATCCTCCATCAACGCTAACGTAAAATAAATCCTCAACGTCCATTTCATAAACATTGTCTATAGAGTTAGCAGAACCTGCGATGGTAGCAACAATTCCATCACCTACATAGTAACCTATCTCTAGTCTTGATGGAGCAGGTAAAATATTGTAATCACTTACATCAACAAGTTCCTCGAAATATCCTCCAAGGTTATCATCTCCACCGTCGATTGAATAAAAGTCAATAGCGTTAATTCCTAATGCAACAGACCATCGATTGGTCTCGTCTTGTGCTTGTACCAATGAAGCAGAAAGTAAAACTGCACTGGCAATAAAGATTTTAATAAAGTTTTTCATGTTGGGTTTTTTAGATTTACAACGTCGCAAAATTAATTGGTTCTTAAACATTTGCAAGGCTTAAACAATAAAATTATCCTAATACGTCAATTCAAGCTTGAATTAAATGTTAATTTTTGATAATTCCTAATGATTTCCCTACTTTTTCAAAGGCTTTTATAGCTTTATCTAAATATTTTTGAGAATGTGCCGCACTTAATTGCACTCTTATTCTTGCTTTTTCCTTTGGAACAACAGGAAAAAAGAATCCAATGACATAAATTCCTTCTTCTAAAAGCATATCTGCCATCTGCTGAGACAGTTTTGCTTCATATAACATGACTGGTACAATAGCACTCTCGCCATCAATAAAATCAAAGCCTAATTCTTTCATTCCTTTTTTAAAGTATGCCGTGTTAGACTGTACTTTCTCAATCAAGTCTGTACTAGAATCTATCAATTCTAACGCCTTTATCGAGGCGCCAACAATCGAAGGCGCTAGGGAATTGGAAAACAAGTAAGGCCTTGAACGCTGACGCAATATTTCAATAACTTCTTTCTTTGCACAAGTGTAACCGCCCATGGCGCCGCCTAATGCTTTTCCTAAAGTTCCTGTAACGATATCTATTCTACCTAAAACACCTTTTGCTTCTAAAGATCCGCGACCAGTGTCGCCTAGAAATCCTGCGGCATGGCATTCATCTACCATAACTAATGCATCATACTTATCTGCGAGATCACAGATTTTGTCTAATGGTGCCAAAATTCCATCCATGGAGAAAACACCATCGGTTACAATCACTTTATGTCTGGCTCCGTCGTCATTGGCTTTTTGCAACTGCTTCTCTAAATCTGCCATGTCTGCGCTGGCATATCGGTAACGCATTGCTTTACACAAACGAACACCATCAATGATAGAAGCATGATTTAAGGAATCAGAAATAATTGCATCCTCTTTACCTAATAACGGTTCAAAAACGCCACCATTCGCATCAAAACATGCCGCATATAGTATGGTGTCTTCCATACCATAGAATTCGGCGAGTTTTTGTTCCAATTCTTTATGGATGTCTTGAGTTCCACATATAAAGCGAACCGAACTCATTCCAAAACCATGAGAGTCCAACGTATCTTTTGCGGCTTGAATAACTTCAGGATGCGAGCTTAATCCTAAATAATTATTAGCACAGAAGTTAATCACCTCACTACCATCATCTAATGTGATGACTGCATCTTGTGGTGATGTAATAATGCGTTCCTTTTTATAAAGTCCTGCATCTTTGATTTCTTCAAGTTCTTTTTTTAGATAATCTCCTATTGCTCCGTACATAGTTTTCTTCTTTTTCTCAAAGGTAAGAACTCTGTAGGTTCTAGCTCCACTTGACGATGTGCAGATCGTCCGTATAGATCAGTATTTTATGTTCAATGCTGTAACCCATTGATGAAAGTAAATCTGCATAACGATTTACTTGAGTTTTATGTTTTGGACTTTCGTTTCCAGTTTTGTAGTCAATCACCGTAACCTTTTTATCATCAAAAACCAGTCTGTCCGGAATGGATTTGCTGCCATCGCTAGTAAGAATAGCTCGCTCATTAATTGCTTGAATACCATCTTTATAATATTCAGCAAGTTTTGAATCACTTACTATCCTTTGAATTTTTTCATATAGTTTTTTTCCTTCATTATCATCCAGAGACCTGTCCAGACCTATAGCCTTTTCAACACGATCAAGATCATTTACATCTTGAATCATCGATAAGTAATCGTGCAATTGCGTTCCCGCATCAATGGCTTCCATGGCTTCACTGGCCCATAACATTCCCTTTCTGGTAGAAATATCAATACGATCCACTCGTTCGCTAACAAAATAATCCTCCATCAAGATACTTGCTGTAGTTGCTTCAGCTTCTGTAATTCTTGCTGGAGATCCATGATTACTTGTTTTGTATTCTGTTTTCTGTTCTAAACTCCATTTTGAATTTTCCACAAACTCCATGAGGACTTTGCTGTAATTATTTTTTTCCTTTTTATTCTCAAAACAGCTTATAAACAACTGTTCTTTGGCTCTTGTAAATGCTACATATAAGGTGTTGATCTGATCCATTTGCGCTTTGGCAAGCTGCTCATTGTACATCGCTGGCGCTGGTTCTGGATAGAGCAAGCACTCTTTTTTAAGTGATATGTATAAATGTTCAAATCCTAAGTAATTCTCAGCATTTATGGGCATCCATCCTGCTGCATCTCGCATTTCTTCTAATAAAACATCACAGTAGGGAACGATGACCACGGGAAATTCCAATCCTTTGGATTTGTGTATGGTCATGATCTGTATGGCGCTAGGATCCTCTGCGGCTGGTACGCTCAAGCCAGTTTGTTTGTTTTCCCACGATTCCAGAAATCCTGATGCTGTTTTATCGTAGCCAGTTCCAAATTCAAATACGTGTTCTAAAAACGCCTGCAGCCTCATGTCATGATCTTCAAAAAGTCCCAATGCGTCCGCTGCTTTTTCTGTGGCTTGAAATAATGGCGCTTTCGCGAAAGCGAGATACACA
This sequence comes from Nonlabens sp. Hel1_33_55, assembly GCF_900101765.1. Classification (NCBI taxonomy): domain Bacteria; kingdom Pseudomonadati; phylum Bacteroidota; class Flavobacteriia; order Flavobacteriales; family Flavobacteriaceae; genus Nonlabens; species Nonlabens sp. Hel1_33_55. The sequence continues at coordinate 2,283,490 of NZ_LT627735.1, read as the reverse complement.
TCATCATCACCGCTTAAAAGATCTCTAGTCAACACATCAATGTCAGACTGCAAGTGTGACTGAATGAATTGATGGATGAGCGGTTGGTTTTTGAGAACAGCATATTGCAACAAAAACTCATAGCGTGGCTGTTGCTGCTCTGTATACATGCACATGTGCATAAACTGCACCAGCAACTGCACGCGTGGCGATGCAGCGACCAACAAACTGTCTGCAGACACGACACTCATGTCCTGACGCACCAGATAGCGCGCGATCTCATCGCCCTGTTTTTTCTTACGCACTAAAACACAAATCTCGCTAGGCCCAAAACCATTTGTCAGCGCCTGATCAATCTGGCGCTTGACGTGAATAGGATAGACGCTATTTAGTTCAAGATCGGCCTCTAAATTTTCGTTTTCATCACTATCCAAAAAGTCGATCTGGACATAACCACCTGTTTTATCGGTGGATTCCTGATGCAGGAAGTTCTCGTATAGTTCTTTATATAAATCACTGTTCAAATAGCTGCCGTAATGTTTGAAAAGCTCATTGTTGAACTTGATAATCGTGTCAAAACTGCGCCAGTTGGTATCCAGGGTCTCGTTTTGTTTTTCTTGAAGGAACAATTGACCACTTCCTAAAATCCCCAAAAACTGATCTGCATCACCGCCGCGCCAGCGATAAATGGATTGTTTAGCATCGCCTACCAGCATCAAACTACCTTTAGTTCCATCATCCCGCATCTGCACCAACGGATTCTCAATCAATGGCATCAAGTTTTCCCATTGCATCTTGCTGGTATCCTGAAACTCATCTATAAAATAATGACGGTATCGTTCACCCAACCGCTCATAAATAAACGGTGCTGGTTGATCCTTGATCTGTTTGGAAAGAATCCCATTGAATTCATAGATGGGAACGATCTGCTCGTCCTGTTTGATGTTGTCCACCTCATGCATTAATTCATTAAGTAGTGATAATGCGGTTATGGAAGAAAGAGCATTTTGATGAAGCGCGATGGTTCCAGAGTTCTCTTGAAATGTCTGAATCAAGTCTACAAGGTCACTTTGAACGGCATCTATAGTTGATTGGTTGCCGGCACTGGTCGATCCTGCAATGGAATCTGTAAGGGCTTTTTCTAGATATTTTTGTTGGCCATTTGCTGGGATATTGCCCGTTCCTATCTTTTGAATCCAGCCATAAATCCCACGAGATTTTCCTGAGAAATCGTTTTGAGTCAAGCCATTTGAAGTATAATAGTCGAGTAGCTTCTTGCCTTTTGAAATGATATCGGTTTGGGCAGTTTTGATGTAGGAACGTAGTTGCTTGCGCAGTTCAAGAAAATCTTCAATTGATTTTTCCTTGAGTTGCTGGATGTAGTTGTAGTGTGATTCGCTCAATATGAGTACGGCGATGTTGTGCAGATCGAACTCGATGTCCCAGCTTTTGCCGTCATCAATTTTCGAGAGTGAAAAGTCAACCAGTAAATCAGTGAGTTGTTTTTCCTTTCCAGCTCTTGCGATAAGGTTGTGTATGGCTTTAGAAATCAGGCGGCCACTGTCCAACTCAATCTCAAAACCATCGGGTAATTCTACCTCACGCGCAAAAGTTCTAAGGATCCTGTGATTAAAGCTATCAATGGTAACAATATCAAATGCGGCATAATCGTGGAGCAGCTTCTGCTCGATCTTTCTTGCCTTTTTTTGAATGCCGGCGTTGTCCAGACCAGTTTCTGCTTTGATATGGTCCCTAATTGCAATTAGGTTTTGTGGGAGATCTACCTGTGTGAAAGCGTGTAGGTTTTCTAGGATGCGCTGTTTCATTTCTGCAACAGCTTTGTTGGTAAACGTAATGGCGAGAATCTCTCGGTAACCATTGTTGAAATCGCTTTTGAAAAGCAGCGTCAGGTAATCTCTTGCCAGCGTGTAGGTTTTGCCAGAGCCTGCGCTCGCACTATAAAATGTGGTGGGTTGATGTGCCATGCTCAAAGTTAGCAAAATGGCTTTGATATGCGTGATGATGGTAGCTATCTCGCTTTCGCGAAAGCGAACTTATTAGAGTCGTTTTAAAAAACCCATATTGATCGCCACATCATAAGGTACGGAATTAATTCCGCACCTTATGATGTATATTCATAGGCTCATCTTTAAGTATATTATAACACGCGCGATTTTATTGCAGCCCATTCCTACACTAACTTTATGACTTACTGAATTACTAACTAAAAACTTAATATAATGGCTTTTGAATTACCGAAGTTAGATTATGCATACGATGCATTAGAACCACATATAGATGCTAAAACTATGGAAATACACCATACAAAGCATCACCAAGGATATACCGATAAATTGAACAATGCCATCAAAGGCACGGATCATGAAGGAAAAACTATCGAGAATATCCTGAATTCACTGGATATGGAAAACAAAGCAGTTAGAAATAACGGTGGTGGTTTCTATAATCACAAATTGTTCTGGAATATCATGTCTCCAAATGGTGGTGGCGAGCCATCTGGCGAGCTAGCAACCGCGATTGACAAGAAATTTGGAAGTTTTGCAGATTTCAAAACAAAATTCTCTGAAACTGCCAAAGGACAATTTGGTTCAGGATGGGCATTTTTATGTGTGCATGAAGGTGGAAAACTAGATGTATGCGGCTGTCCTAATCAAGACAACCCATTGATGCCAAATACTGGCTGCGGTGGAACTCCTATTTTAGGATTAGATGTATGGGAACACGCTTACTACCTAAATTACCAAAACAGAAGACCAGATTATGTTGAAGCATTCTTCAATGTGATCAATTGGGAAGAAGTTTCTAAATTATATGCTCAGAATAAGTAGTCTGTAGCTTTATAAAATTTGAAAATCCCTTCAACGTTAGTTGAAGGGATTTTTTGTACAATTTAAAAGTAGGTTAGAAAGCTAGATTTGTCATTTGCTTTAGGATGATAGTAAAATCCAACCAATATTTTACTGTCTTGGGCGATATTAATTCTTGACCGATTTCTGGCATCAATCCACTTCGATTCCTTGAGAACAACAATTAGTTCATCATCTATTGTGTTTGCGAAACCATGGATTTCTTCTACTGATTTAATAGATAAATTAGAATTCAATATAATCTGAAATAGCCCAAATTTTTTGTCCAATTCGATACCATCAAATTGCTTTAACTTTCCTCTCAAATCAGATTTCTCACGGTAATTAATTTTATCTATGAAGCTTATATTTTTTGCCTTAAACTCTTCTAAAATTTCAATTTCTCTATCAGATTTGCTTGCCTTATCTAGATAAAGTAAGCCAGAGCACATACCAATTTTAAGAAATCCACCTTTGTTTCTCTGAGAGTAAGCAATAAGATTAGTGCCTTCTGGTATGTAAATACTACAAGAAGATCCAATTTTCCCGTCGCTTCTTCCAGATACGTAAATCGATTTTACCTTTTCTCCTTTAAATAGCTCCTTGATTCTTACATCTGCTCTGTAAAATTCCTCACTTCCTGTATTTGGATACTTTTTAATAATTGTAATGTTTGCAACAAAGTCAGATTGAGCATATTTCGTTGTAATAGTTGGTACAACACAGCTGCAGGCAGTAGAAAAAAATGAAAAGAAAAGAAATATGAGTGGTAAATAGTTTTTCATAATTGCGATGATTAACTAGTCTTCATCAATTATTGATCCAATGTCAGATACAGTTTTTCAGTTCCTTTTAAGAATTGATTCTAATAGATAAATAGCAAAAAATAACATAATTGAACTTTAATAAGCCCTCTCATCATTTCCTTCATAGAAATTGATAAAGGCGCGATTAACAACACGGTTACCACCATCTGTTGGGTAATCACCTGTAAAATACCAGTCGCCAAGATTTTTAGGACATGCTTTATGAAGGTCTTCTACTTTTTGGTAGATGATTTCTACTTTGGCGTTGAGGCCTTCTTCAGAAAGTAATTCTGCTATTTTATCAGAGATCTCTTCATCTGTAAATGGCGCGTAGAATTCTTGAACGTAATTGATGACATCGCGATCTTCATATTCTAATTGAAGTTTGCACTTTTCATAAATATCTTTAATGATCTTTTCGGTGCCGCGATCTTTGTGTAGATGAAGTGCTGCTTGAAATGCAATCAATCCTTCCAGTCTTGCCATGTCGATTCCATAACAATCTGGATAACGTATTTGCGGTGCGCTAGAGACGACCACAATACTTTTAGGATTCAACCGATCCATCATTTTCAGAATAGATTTTTTCAGTGTTGTACCACGTACGATGGAATCGTCGATAATCACTAAATGGTCGGTAGGTTTTACAACACCGTAGGTTACATCATATACGTGCGCTACAAGATCGTCGCGTGAGGAATCCTCAGTGATGAAGGTTCTCAATTTGGCATCTTTGATCGCTATCTTTTCGGTACGCAGCTTTCGCGAAAGCGTTTGCTCCACTTGCTCTGCAGTTAGATTGCCTTCACCTGCGATGATGGCATCTCTTTTTTGCTCGTTCAAAACCTGATGCGCAGCTTCAATCATTCCGTAGAATGAGGTTTCAGCGGTGTTTGGGATGTAAGAGAAAACGCTATTGTCGATGTCGTTATCGATCTTTTCCATGATCTTAGGGAACAATAATCTTCCCAGCATCTTGCGCTCTTGATAAATTTCTGCGTCGCTACCACGAGAGAAATAGATGCGCTCAAAAGAGCAGGCTTTGCGCTCCAATGGCTCGCTTATCTGCTCTAAAGAAACGCTACCGTTTTTCTTGATGATGATCGCTTTACCAGGATCCAACTCATGTACATCTTCAAACTTTGCATTGAATGCTGTCTGGATTACAGGTCGCTCGCTCGCTACTACAACTACTTCATCATCCTGATAGTAATAAGCTGGGCGTATTCCGGCCGGATCGCGCAGTAAAAAGGCATCACCATGACCCATCAAACCTCCCATCGCGTAACCACCATCCCAGTCGCGAGCACTTTTGCGCAAGATTTTTGCGACATTTATTTCTGCAGCAATCTTAGGTGAGGCCTCCATTTTGGAAAGCCCTGCGTTTTTAAACTTCTTGTATAGTTTACGCACCTCGTTATCTTGGAAATGACCTACTTTTTCCATGACCGTGACGGTGTCTGCCATGTCCTTAGGATGCTGACCTAACTCTACCAGCTTATTGAAAAGCTTGAATACGTTGGTCATATTGAAATTCCCAGCCATAATCAGGTTACGGTGCATCCAGTTGTTTTGACGTAAGAAAGGGTGAACAGATTCAATGGAATTCTTTCCAAAAGTTCCATAACGCACGTGACCCATCAATAGTTCACCTACATAGGGAATGCTAGTCTTTTGACCGGCAACATCATCTTTGAGTTTAGGATTGGCAGCCATTTCTTCATTGATGCGACTGTTGATTTGTGCAAAGATGTCTTGAATGGGCTGTGCCGCATTGCTACGTACTCTTGAGATGTAACGCTGACCTGGTTTTACATCTAGTTTGATACTGGCAAAACCAGCGCCGTCCTGACCACGGTTGTGCTGCTTTTCCATCATAAGGTACATTTTGTTGATACCATAAAAAGCGGTACCATACTTTTCCTTATAATATTCCAACGGCTTCAATAACCTGATCAAGGCAATTCCACACTCATGTTTTAACTGGTCGCTCATATTATTTCTAGGGCAAAATGGGTATAAAAAAAGCCCGAGAATTTCCCGGGCGTTATGTTTTAGTTAGTTAGTTCAAATTTTGTGAGCGCTTTAAATTGCTCTAGTCGTTTGCTTATCTCATCGTTGGTAACGGTTTGCATTCTCTCGGTTCCGAATTTCTCCACAGCAAAGGAAGCAAAGTTGGATCCATAGATGATCGCGCGTTTCATATTTTCAAAACTGTAATCACGGCTTGCTGCTAAAAAGCCTGCAAAGCCACCTGCAAAGGTGTCTCCGGCACCAGTTGGATCAAAAACTTCTTCAAGAGGCAATGCCGGTGCAAAGAAGATTTCTTCATTGTGGAACAATAGTGCGCCATGTTCTCCTTTTTTGATCACAACATACTTAGGACCCATTTCATGGATCTTTCTAGCTGCGGCAACAAGGCTGTATTCTCCAGAAAGCTGACGTGCTTCTTCATCGTTAATAGTGATAACGTCAACTTTAGCAATGACATCTTTCAACATGTCTAAGGCACTGTCCATCCAGAAATTCATCGTATCCAGAATATGCAAGTCTGCATCTTTAGTTTGTTCGATAACGCCCAACTGTACACCTGGATGAAGGTTACCCAACATTACTACATTAGCATCCTTGAAATGCTCAGGTACCACTGGATTAAAATCTGCAAGAACATTCAATTCAGTCGCGAGCGTGTCACGAGTGTTCATGTCATTATGGTATTTACCACTCCAGAAAAAGGTCTTGCCGTCTGCAACGATCTCTATTCCTTCTATGTTCATACCACGATCTTTTAACATGGTTAAATAGTTATCGGGAAAATCGCCACCAACGACGCTTACCAGTCCAACTTCAGTATTAAAATGGGATGCGGCCAGTCCTATAAAGGTCGCGGCGCCACCTAGAATTTTATCGGTCTTGCCAAAAGGTGTTTCAATGGCATCAAATGCAACAGTTCCTACTACTACCAACTTACTCATGAAGATCAATTTTGATGCAAAAATACGCCATTTAGTTGGCAATATTTAGTGCGCTAATCATAAGGATTTATGACTTGTTGGCAACAATTTGCTTCAACTCATCACTTTCGATTCGGGACTTCGAGTAACCATTTACCGCAACCTCAATCATAGCTTGGGAAATAACTTCGGGCTCAATAGTTCGATATTTTTTAAGACCGCCGACTAGTAGTGGATCAATTAATTTTTGGAATTTCTTCCATAATGCTTCAAATGTGCGTTTTTCATCGCGCTCGCCACCTATTAGCGCAGGTTGTACAAAATAGGCGTTCTCAAATCCTAGTTGTTCTAGATCGCGCTCCATTTCACCTTTTCCTTTATTGTAGGAGAATCTGCTATCTGGGTCTGCGCCCAGTGCAGATACTGCTACCATCGTGTTGACGCCATTCTTAAGGGCAACTCTTGCCACGGTTATTGGTAAGTCGTGCTCGATGCGATAGTACTCCTTTGGATCAGGAGTTTTCGCTTTAGTTGTTCCCGTACAAATAAATAAGTGATCACCCTTTAAGTGATGCTCAAAAGTCACTGGTTTGAAAAGGTCTGCTTCAAAACTTAGTAGCTTGGAATGCTGTTTTTGAACTCGCTTTCGCGAAAGCGTAATCACCACATTATACCTGCTATCTTCCAGCAATTGTTGTAACAATGTAGATCCAGTAAGTCCTGTTGCACCTATGATAATGGCTTTCAATCCTTGTTTTTTCATTGTTGCAAATTAGCACAGATCTTAGGATTTGTTTCTTAGATTTTAGCCAAGATTTTAAGAGAACACCTTCTGTCAAACGACTAATTTTGCACCATGAATCTGGAAGATCGCAAAATCATACATGTGGATATGGATGCCTTTTATGCATCTGTTGAACAGCTGGATGCTCCAGAATTAAAAGGGAAACCACTTGCCGTTGGTGGTAGCAGCAAGCGTGGCGTTGTGGCGGCAGCGAGTTATGAAGCTAGAAAATATGGTGTACGCAGTGCAATGCCTAGTGTTACTGCAGCTCGACTGTGTCCCGATTTGATTTTTGTCAAAGCACGATTTGAGAGATATCGAGAGGTTTCACAACAAATCAGAGAAATCTTCTTGGACTATACAGATCTGGTCGAGCCGTTATCTCTTGACGAGGCGTATCTAGATGTCACTGAAAACAAGCTTAATTATCCCAGCGCTACCATCATCGCTTACGATATTAGGCGCAGGATCTATGAAACCACAGGACTTACCGCTAGCGCCGGGATTTCCGTCAACAAGTTTATTGCAAAGGTTGCCAGCGATTACAACAAACCTAACGGCCAAAAAACCATCACTCCAGATGAGGTTCTCGAGTTTTTGGAAGAGCTGGAAATCCGGAAATTTCACGGAATAGGAAAAGTAACCGCTGAGAAAATGTATCAGCACGGTATCTTCAATGGCGCCGACTTAAAACTAAAAACCAAAGAATTTCTCGCAGAGCACTATGGCAAAAGCGGTTTGCACTATTACAACATTGTACGAGGTATTCACAAAAGCGCCGTAAAACCTGACCGAATTCGAAAATCGCTGGGAGCAGAGCGTACGTTCTCTGACAACATCTCCAGTGAGATTTTCATGATGGAGCGACTCAACCAGATCGCCGAAGAAATCGAACGCCGACTCGCAAAAAATAATGTCGCTGGGAAAACGGTCACTCTCAAAATTAAATACAGTGATTTCAAGATGCAGACGCGCAGTAAAACCATTGCGAATTACATCAACAAAAAAGAAGAAATCCTAGAAATCGCTACAGAGCTGGTACGTCAGGAATCCTTTCGCGAAAGTGTGCGTCTTCTGGGACTTTCACTGAGCAATTTAAATACAGAGGACAAAGAAGAGGAAGAACCTGTCGAAGTGCAACTAGAGTTTGAGTTTTGATTGCTGTCAGTGCAAACTAAAAAAGCTGGAAAACACTTCATGATTTTCCAGCTTTGCTATTATTCAAAAATTTGTAATCTAATCTACCTCGCTAACTCTTAGGGTATTTACCATCCCTTTTTCAGTTACTGGCATAGCAGCTAGATTAATAAGGAAATCTCCTTTTTCTACAAACTTCTTGTCTTTTGCAAATTTATTTACGTCTTCAATCGTCTCATCTGTACTCACAAAACGATCGTAGTTGAATGCTTGAACACCCCAAAGCAAACTAAGTTGTGTCAATATGCGGCTATTGCTTGTAAATGTCAAGATATGGGCAGCTGGTCTCCAGGCGCTTATCTGGAACGCGGTATAACCAGAATTAGTCATTGTGGTAATCGCCTTGGCATTGATCTCATCAGCCATTTTTGCAGCGTGGTAACAAATTGATTTTGTGATGTAACGTTTGGTTTTGATATGCGGTGCATCGTGAGGTACTTTGATCAATTCACTGTCCTCAACAGCACGGCAAATACTCGCCATTTTCTCAATCACCTGAACTGGGTATTGTCCCACAGATGTTTCTCCTGAAAGCATCACAGCATCGGCACCATCCATAACGGAGTTGGCTACATCATTCACTTCTGCTCTGGTAGGAGTAAGGCTGGTAATCATCGTTTCCATCATTTGCGTTGCGATGATCACTGGAATTCTTGCGTTTTTAGCTTTAAGTACCAGTTGCTTTTGAATCAATGGAACTTCATGCGCAGGGATTTCAACACCTAGATCACCACGAGCGACCATAAGACCATCACAATAAGCCACAATCTTGTCGATGTTTCTAACTGCTTCTGGTTTTTCGATTTTAGCAACGATAGGAATCTTGTGCTCAGAATGTTCTTTAATCAAATCTTGCAATTGGATCAAATCACGACTGTGGCGCACAAAAGAAAGTGCCATCCAATCTACCTGCAATTCACAGGCAAATTTTGCATCAACGATATCCTTTTCAGTCAATGCAGGAAGAGAAACGTTAGTCTGTGGCAAGTTCACTCCTTTTTTAGAACGTAGTGGACCACCTTGAATAACTTTAGTCACAACATTACTCTCACGATCTGTAGAGATGACCTCAAACATAAGTTTACCGTCATCCAATAATATGCGCTCACCGGCTTGTACGTCTTTAGGAAATTGATCGTAGTTCATATAAACACGCTCTGCCGTTCCCTTGAATGGTTTACCGGTAGAAAATGTGATCTGATCACCAGGTTTTACGACAACCTCTTCAGACATCACTCCTACACGCAGCTTAGGGCCTTGAAGGTCTCCTAGGATACCAGTAGCAAAGCCATGTTCTTTATTGAGATCACGTATCATCTGAACGCGTTCTTTTACAGCCTCGTGATCTGCATGCGAAAAGTTGATTCTAAAAACATTCACACCTGCGCGTATCATTTCTAGTAAAACTTCTTTTGTTGATGTTGCCGGCCCTAGAGTGGCAACTATTTTGGTCTTCTTAAGATTGCTATTCATTATTCAAAAATTAAATAATCCGTATTTTTTATAGTGGCAGTATCTGTTTGATATACAGATATCACCTGCGGTATTTGGTTTAAATCGCTCAATAATTTTTTGAGCGGGAAATGTTCTGGATCCTTCTCGATTTTCAAGAAATAATCCACTGTGCGATATTCTTTTATTAAAGTTGATTTGATTTCATCTACTTGATTGGTGGCAAACAAACCAGCGCTTGAGATCGATTTGATTTGCGCTTTGCAATGATTGGGAATCAAATATAATGAAGCATTTTGATCAACATCCCTATAATGATAAACAGGATACCTGGCAATATAATCCTGCAAAGTAATGTCTTGATCCTTTAACTGTCGTTTAAAGCAAACCTTGAGATACTTATTTATAAAATAAGCCATTCTATAGGGTTCTGTTGTGGAATGGATTCCTATGAGCACAAATGGCTCTTCTTCCATATCCCAGTCTACTAATTTATGAACACCCATAAGAAATCAATCTACAAAAGTAACCTACTACTGTTTGTTGAGCAGTGTTTGAAGGCTACAAGTTTATTTACGCAAACGTTATCGTTGATAATTAAGTACTGATTTATAAGGTTTTCGCTTTCGCGAAAGCGAAATAAACGACCATCCTAAACACAACTATAGATTACGCTTTTGAAGAAATTTTATCCTGCAATGCAAAAAACGCACGTTTACTCGCTTTCTCCTCTGCCTTTTTCTTTGATGTAGCACGAGCTTTTGCAATTACCTTTTTATCAATGGAAAACTTCACAGCAAAATGTCTCACCTCATTGAAACCAGTGTCCTCATAAACATCAAAATCAAAGACCTTCTTGTTTTTTTGACACCACTCGATCAATAAACTCTTATAGGAAATAACTTTTCCTTCCAGTTTTTGAATGTCCACGTAAGGCTCAACGACTTTGCTACAAATGAATTTTTTACAAGCTGAATAACCTCTATCGAGATATACAGCTCCAACTAGTGCTTCAAAAAGATTCCCGTAGATATTATTACCAAAATGTTGAGGCGGCACTTGAGTTTTAGCAAAGTTGAGCAGTCCAAAATCTTGACCCAACTCATTAAGGTGTTCCCGACTAACAATTTTTGAACGCATCTTAGTCAAATATCCTTCATCGCCGCTGGGTACTTCATTGTAGATATATTCCGCAATGATGGCTCCTAGAATGGCATCGCCTAAAAATTCTAGGCGCTCATAACTAATTACATTGCCATCTTCACATTTAAGTCCCATGGACTTGTGTGTAAATGCCGTGTGATAAATGTTGATATTCTTGGGAGTAAGCCCAGTAATCGCTTTCATGCCTTTAAGCAATACCTCTGAATCTACTTCTAACGATGATGGCTTGCGAGAGGAGAAAAGGCTTTTGATTCTATTCATCTGATCATTTTCAGAATCTAGATTTTTCTAAAGGCTATACAGCAGTTGTGACCTCCAAAACCGAAGGTGTTGCTCAAAGCAACTTTGACCTCACGTTTTTCTGCATTGTTTAAAACAAGATGCAAACTAGGGTCAATGTTTTCGTCTACTGTGGAGTGGTTGATGGTTGGTGGTACTATTCCATGATTAATAGCCATTACACTAGCAATAGATTCAATGGCGCCGGCAGCACCTAAAAGGTGACCGGTCATGGATTTTGTGGAGTTGATACTAATGTTGGGAGCGTGATCACCAAAAACGGCTTTAATCGCTTTAAGTTCTGCAACATCACCCAGTGGTGTTGAGGTACCGTGAGTATTGATGTGATCTACATCTTCGGGATTGATTCCAGAATTCTCCAATGTGTTTTTCATTACTGCAATGACTCCTTTTCCTTCTGGATCTGGAGCGGTAATGTGGTATGCATCGCTGGAGAATCCACCGCCTATAACTTCGGCATAGATTCTTGCTCCGCGAGCTTTTGCGTATTCATAACTTTCAAGAACCAGCGCTCCTGCACCTTCACCTAGAACAAAACCGTCTCTGGTTGCGTCAAAAGGTCTACTTGCAGTTTCTGGACTCTCGTTGCGGGTAGAAAGCGCATGCATGGCGTTGAAACCACCCATTCCAGCTTGAGTTACCGCAGCTTCAGAACCACCAGTGACAATAACATCACAGTGTCCCAAGCGTATATAATTCATGGCGTCGAGCATCGCATTTGCACTCGATGCACAGGCAGAAACCGTCGTATAGTTAGGTCCCATAAAACCATACTTGATGGAAATATGAGCCGGCGCGATGTCTGCAATCATTTTAGGTATAAAGAAAGGGTTGAATCGCGGCGTACCGTTACCGTTGGCAAACGCCTTAACCTCTTCCTGAAAAGTTTCCAGGCCGCCTATACCGGCGCCCCAGATAACACCGACTCTATTCTTATCAATAGAGTCGGTATCAAGTCCGGAGTCAGCTATCGCCTCGTCACCAGCAACCACAGCGTACTGTGCAAACCGGTCCATGCGTCTAGCTTCCTTACGGTCTATGAAATCTTCGACTTTGAAGTCTTTGAGTTCACAAGCGAATTTTGTCTTGAAATGTTCCGTATCAAAATAGGTAATATCGGCACAGCCGCTCTTTCCTGCTTTCAATGCTTCCCAGTACTCCTCTAGGTTATTACCTATAGGTGTTAGGGCGCCCATTCCTGTAATGACAACTCGCTTTAATTCCATGTACTCTTGTTTAAGCTTTTGCTTCTTCTATATAGGAAACAGCTTGACCTACAGTAGCGATGTTTTCTGCTTGATCATCTGGGATTTGAATATCAAATTCCTTTTCAAATTCCATGATTAGCTCAACGGTGTCAAGTGAGTCAGCGCCCAGGTCATTTGTGAAGCTCGCTTCAGTTACCACCTCATTCTCGTCAACGCCTAGTTTGTCAACGATAATCGCTTTTACTCTTGATGCAATGTCAGACATAATAATCTTGTTTTAATTTTTAATGAATGGCAAAAATAACAAACTTTGCGACAAAACCGCATTTATTAAATTTATGTGAAGATGATTTTGGGGTTTATGACAAGTCGTGGATAGTGCATGGTTATATTTGATTTATGAAGAAAATAGTGATTTTTGCAAGTGGTGGTGGCAGTAATGCTCAAGCAATCCTTGATTATTTTGAGGATTCCGTAAATATTTCTGTAGTGTTGATTTTAACAAATAACGCTAATGCAGGAGTGTTGGAACGTGTAAAGAAAGCTGGTGTTGCTGGGATGAGTTTTAACAAGTACGCTTTCGCGAAAGCGAACTCCATTCATCATCTCCTTAAAAGTATAGATCCAGACCTGATCGTCCTCGCTGGATTTTTATGGAAGTTTCCAGATTTCTTGATCGCAGATTTCCCAAACAAGATCATCAATATCCATCCCGCATTATTACCTAAATATGGAGGTAAAGGAATGTACGGTATGAATGTTCATAAAGCCGTGGTGGAAAATGGAGAGCAAGAAAGCGGCATTACCATCCACTACGTGAATGAAAATTATGATGAAGGTGGTGTCATCCACCAAGTCAGTCGCAAGCTGAATACTACTGATACTGCAGAAGACGTAGCCCGCAAAGTATTGCAGTTAGAGCACGAGCATTTCCCTAAAATCATAGAAAGTCTTTTAAGCTGATGGATCAAGTGCATATATATACGGACGGCAGCTCACGAGGCAATCCAGGACCTGGAGGTTATGGGATTGTGATGGAACAGGTAGGCAAAAATTTCAAAAAGGAGTTTGCCCAAGGTTACCGCAAAACGACCAATAACCGTATGGAATTACTCGCAGTCATTGTTGCACTAGAGAAAATAAAGAAACCAGAAATTCCTATCACTGTTTTTACCGACAGTAAATATGTAAGTGATGCGGTCAATAAAAAATGGATTGACGGCTGGATACGTCGCAAATGGAAAAATGTTAAGAACGTTGATCTATGGAAACGTTTTATAAAAGCTTTTAATAAAGCACCAGCTAGATTTGTCTGGATCAAAGGCCACAATGATCATCCTCAAAATGAGCGTTGTGACCAGCTCGCGGTATATGCTGCAAAGAATAAAGAAAATCATTTAGTTGATGAAGGTTATGAAGCTGGTGAAAAGGATTTATTTAAAAAATGATGCAAGAAATAGAACGCAAATTCTTAATCAAGAATACAGAATTCCTTGAGGATATGAATGGCTTTAAAATCGTTCAGGGCTATTTGAGCAACGACCCAAAGCGTAATGTACGAGTTCGCATCAAAGGCGACCTGGCGTTTATAACTATAAAAGGAATGTCTAACGAATCAGGTTTAAGCCGATTTGAATGGGAAAAAGAAATTGATGTTAAAGAAGCTGAAGAACTTCTTAAGTTGTGTCTTCCTGGTGTTATTGAGAAAACCCGATATGAAATTGCCTCAGGTGATCACACTTTTGAAGTAGACATTTTTGAAGGCGAAAACAAAGGTCTCATCATCGCAGAGGTTGAGCTAAAGTCTGAAGATGAAGCTTTTGAGAAGCCAGAATGGCTAGGTGATGAAGTTACTGGTGATGTAAGGTATTATAATTCATACTTATCCACGCAACCTTTTGCAGCTTGGAGCATCTAGTTAAAACTAATCAACGCTATTATGAAAAATTTACTGGTATCCTTATTGTTTTTAACGAGTATAACCCTCGTGGCTGCTCAAGAACAATCACTGCCATATGACTATAGGACGACTGAACAAACAACTAATTTTTCAGTTCAAGCGGGAATCAACCTAGCAAATCTTACCGAAGGCCAAGACTTTCAAAATAGAATTGGAATGAATGCGGCACTTCTTGCTTCCTTCAAATTTTCAAATCCAAAATTTAGTTTTACAACCGGTCTATCCTATTCTCAGCTAGGAGCTAAAAGAAATGGGTCTTTTCCTAATCCTGCAGACGGTCCCAATATAGATTATGAAGCAACTTTACAGCTTGACTATTTAGTGGTTCCTCTATTAGTAGAATATGAGGTTATTCCTAACTATTCTATATTTCTAGGTCCGCAAGTTGGGTTTTTAATTGATAATTCAGAGAAATATGAATTGGTTGAGGATGCTTTTGGTACGACAGGTCAAAATTTTGAACTTGAACCAGAGAACATTCAAAAATCGTACTTATCCATAACCTTAGGGGCTAAAGCTTTTTTATATAGCAACTTCTTCATTAAAGCTCAGTATGAAGTTGGTTTATATGACATATTTAAGGACGAACAGTTCCCGCAGGATGCTGGACGTACATTCTCATTTGATAACTTTAGACATTCTGTTTTAACAGCAACTTTAGGCTATCAGCTTTAAATAATGGTCGAAACAATCCTCTTCCCAACAGAATTCCCGCTTTCAAATTTAGGCAGCTCAAGATCCATTTCTCTGGCTTTTTGAACGTAATAGGTTTTACGTGATTTATGCGGCTCGCTTATCGCATGGATTATAGGCTTGTCAATATGTCCTGCAATCACACCAGATATAGTTTCAATCAAATAGTCTCGACTTGTGAGATTTACGGGAGCATCGGGATTTGATAAATCTTTCTTTCCAGCGAGATATTTTACAGGATGACGATCGATGCCTATCAATCCTCCGGGACGTATTATGGTAGTTTTTGCGTTAGCATTTTTAATAGCCTCTTCTGCAGCGATGAGTTTTTTGCCTTTAGTATCTGTTGCGTTAGGCAGGTCGTTTTCTGTATAGGTTGGGATGTCGCCGGTATCTTCAAAAACTGATGTGGTTGAGATGTAGATAAGCTGCTCAATATTGGAATGTGCTTCTACATTTCTCATCAATAACTTAATACGACCCTCATAATCACTTTGCGGATTTGACCTCAACCCTGGCGGTATGTTCAGCACTAACATATTAAGCCCTTCCAAAAACTCCTCAATACCGCCATCGATAAAGTTCTCTTGCAGTTCAACCACATATGGATCGATTCCAGCTTTGCGCAGTTCATTTAGTTTAGAGATCTGGGTCGTGGTGCCCTTGATATTGAATCCGTGTTTTAAAAGCTGGACGGCGAGTGGTTTTCCCAACCAGCCGCAGCCCATAATGCCTATGGTATTACTCATTAAATGTTGGGTTTGTGGTGATATGTTTTTGAACTACAACAGCGTCATTCAATACAAATGGCATAGGCATCGCATTTTCTGGTCTAGCCGATACTCCAAATGCCGGTTGTTCCAAAAGATCAAAACTTGCTGCATAGACATCAAATTCTGGAGATTGTGAGGCGTCAAAAGTAAGTTCCATGACCAATGGAGATTTATTAGATACATAATAAGATATGATCCTACTGTTGCGACGGTTTGAGAACGGCACTCCATTTTCATCTTTGGGAACTTCAACACCATTGACTATGGCGTTGGTAAATTGGAATTTTGGATCGCGAAATACTTCCCAACGCTCCACTTTTCTATCGCTGCGTATCAATAACTTAATCGTCCTCAAACCGTTAACGGTGGAATCTGCCGTGATCTGGTTTTCTATTTCTGGTAGATTTACTGGTTGAGCTCTGTTGACATAGGTAAACCTGCCGTTATATTTTGAGTCCACTGTATTCTCGTTGACCTCATCGGCGGTTTGTGGTTTGTCGCCTAGTTTTTGTTTGGTCCAGTCGCTTAAATTGTTGTCGTAGGTTGCCCATTGTGCCGTTTGTGAATCGGCATCAAATAGATAGACTAAGCTCGTTTTTTGTGGTGATGTTGTAGAGAATTCCGCTTTCGTGAAAGCGAGAACAACAAAAACTCCGCACAGAATGAAAGACAGGAATGCCAGCACATTCTTCTTGCGATAATGTCCCAAAATAGGTACAAGCAACCCAAAGACAAGCACGGTCAATACTGCTGCTACAAAAAGAATATTCATTCCTAGAGCAACCGGAAAGGCCGCAATAAAAGGGACAAAAATAAAGATAACGGGAATGGCGAGGAGCAGCATGATGATGTAGCTGGGACGTTTTTGATAGATGTTGAGCCACAATAAAAACAAGCCAGAAATTAACGGAACGATGAAAAATCCTGCACCTGGAAGGTAGGCCGCGGGAATCAATCCAGAATCTCCCACGGGAAAAGCAACGATCAAACAAATGATCCATAGCAGAATCAACGGTGCCACGCTATGACTCGCAACTCGGGTCTTTTTATAAAATAAATGATAGAGTAAAAAAGCCACGGCTATGCCGAAAAAGGCAGCAGCTGCAATCCATAAATAGCCGGTGGCTGGAAAAACATTGGGTTGTTCCAAATAAAATGGGAGCGTTCTAAGTGTCTGCCAAGTAAACGTAGGAACCAAATAAGCTAGTGCCAAACTGCCCAGAAATGGTACAAATCCTAGTAACATTTGCCCTACCGAAATGCGTTTTTTTACAAACCCATAAATAATCAGAGCAAGTAAAACGATGCCACTAACAATGATTAGGATCGACATCCAACTAAAAGGATAACTGACCATTCCAAGAATAGGTAAAGGGAAATAAATATCGTCTGTACCTACTTCTGTTTTATAACCGTCTGATAAATCTGTGCTTGCGAAATAACTTAGTAATGGCATCAAATAACTGCCTTGATGGGCAAGTGTATTACGGTCCAGATTTTCGTAATTATCCAGTTGAGTATGGTAATCAATATGATCGCCTATGAATGCAAAGTTGAGACCGTTGATATCGCCATCTTCACGCATCACAGTAAGATCTGTGTCATTAGGCAGTTTTTTGTAGATGCTGTAAGCGAGCGAGTTGGCTACTGGATAATCAACATCTGCCTCTTTGAAAGCATTTATAATCTCCCGGTTGCCGCCATTGGTTTCTACCAGCATATAACTAGGACCACCACTACCGCGAGATTCAAAATTGAGAATCATTTTGATATCGTCTGTATAGCGATGATTGTTGACAAAATAATCGGCGCCGTTTAGGCCTATTTCCTCTGCATCTGTGATAAGGATGATGATATCGTTGACAGGCTTATTATCGGTTAGGTATGCGCGAACTCCTTCTAATATAGTTGCCACTCCAGATGCCGCATCACTAGCACCCAACGAGCTATGCGGATCACTATCATAGTGCGTCATTAGAGCAATAGCATTACCTGTGTTTCCAGTACCTGGAATGCGGGAAATGATATTGCTGGGTCGTGCCAGGTTGCCATACTCATCTATGGTGAAACCTGTCTGGATTTCTACTTTGAGGCCCATTTTTTCAAGCTCACGTTTGATGTAGATTCGGTTGGTTTCATGAGTTGGGCTACCTACATAATGTGGTTCTTTGGAAAGCTCTCTCACGTGAGTTAAGGCTCTCGCTGTGGACCATTCATTTTCAGGCAGGTTATTCTTGACACTGCTGCTGGGCGTCTGGCTTTCAAACGCGTACCAGATCATGGCTATTAATATCAAAAAGGAAAAAGCAGAAGTCACATGGGATTTAGCTCTCATAGTATCAGGTAGGTTTTAGGTGTCTCGCTTAACAATCAGGTAATTATCATCATCCATAGGCAGGTAGCCTTGGTCGTAGATAAAGTAGTAGACCGCACCTTTTTTGGTAGTGTAAATGCTGGTAAAGAAATTGAAATCAAAGCCTTTGGAAAGGAGTTTGTTGCGCGTGATTTTCGTTTTTCCAGAAGGATTCAAGCCATTGAGAACCCGCCAGTTTTTCCTCAACCTGTTATTGATGTTGCGCATCAACGCGCTGCTATCACGGTTGAGCTTATTGTTGGCCAAATTACGGCAGTAGTCGCTGCAAAAGCGCTTGTCAGCACGACCGCGTACCTCATCACCACATTCTGGACATTTCCTTACGGCCATTGCTTTGTGTTTTGCTAAAAGTAGGTAACTATTTGTAAATGGATAGGCGCTGACGCTCAAAACCCAAATCTCAAGTTCCAAATTCCAAGAAAAATAATTCTGACAAAATCAGATTTGGGGTTATAGATTTATACTGTAGAAATTCTCTCCAAATCTCTTTTTATAAAAATTGAATTGAATTTGATTTTCAGTTTGAAAATACAATCAGAGACTTAGACTGTGATTATGAGAATTTAGATTCCGCTTTCGCGAAAGCGATAACAACAACCAATATCTGTATAGTTTCAAGGTAATGAATCCCAAAAATCGTCGACTATAAAACCGTTATTTTTGCACAAATATTTCTCAATGAAAAAAGGAGTTCTTCTCGTCAATCTAGGATCGCCAGAAACGCCACAGCCCAAAGATGTAAAAACCTATCTGGATGAATTCCTGATGGATGAGCGTGTGATTGATCTGCCTTATATATTGAGAGCGATATTAGTTAAAGGAATTGTTCTCAATACAAGACCCAAAAAAAGTGCAGAAGCCTATCAAAAAATCTGGTGGGATGAAGGAAGCCCACTTATCGTCTTATCAGAACGATTGCAGGAGAAGATTGATGAATTCACCAGTGTGCCAATTGCGCTGGCGATGCGTTACGGAAGCATGACCATTGAAAAAGGCATGCAGGAATTGAGCGATAAAGGTGTGACCGAGGTTTTGCTGGTGCCGTTATATCCTCAATTTGCCATGGCTACTACTGAAACTATCGTCGTGAAAGCAGATGAGTTGCGCCAAGAGAAATTCCCGCACATGAGTTTCACTCAGATGCCACCATTTTACAATCATCCCGACTACATACGAGTTTTGTCAGAATCTATCAAAGAATCGCTGGAAGGAAAGGATTATGAGCACTTGCTGTTTTCCTATCACGGCGTTCCCAAAAGACATATTAGAAAGAGTGATATTACCAACGGCCACTGTAAAATGGACGGTAAATGTTGTGCCACGCCATCACCAGCACATCAATTTTGTTACAGCCACCAGTGCAAAGAAGTCACAAGATTAGTAGGTGAATATCTAGAAATGGAAGATGGTACTTTTTCTACCTCGTTTCAATCTAGATTAGGTTTTGATCCTTGGTTAACGCCTTACACAGACCGTACCATCGAGCGTATGGGACTAGGCGGTACTAAAAAGCTGGCGATTGTAACGCCAGCCTTTGTAAGTGATTGCCTTGAAACCCTGGAAGAAATCGCTATGGAAGGCGAGGAAATCTTTCATGAAGTAGGCGGTAAGGAATTCCACGTTATTCCATGTTTGAACACACGCGAGGATTGGGTAAAAGTCCTAAGCCGCTGGATCGATGAATGGGCAATGAGCGAGATGGCTGCGGTTTAATTCTTAGAAAAAACCTCGGCTAATAAATCTTGAACTCGGTTCCAGGAATCTTTGTCTGCTTCTGCATCATAATCTAGAGGCAGGTCATACTTTTCTGCTTTGGCATTTGCGTTTTTATTGGTGTAGGCGTGTTTTACTCCAGGATAAGTAACGTATTCATAGCTCACATCTATCGCATCCATAGCATTAGTCCACGTCTCAATACTCTCTTTTGATACAAATGGATCTTCATCGCCATTTGCTACCACGATTTTGGCGGTACATTTTTCATTGGGCATGATGGGAAGTTCCACTTGGGAATGAAATGCCATTACTGCTTTGAGCGGTAATCCTGCATTTGCCATACTTAGTGCCAGCGCACCTCCAAAACAATAGCCTACGGCAGCAGTATTTGCTGCATCGACTATGGATTCTCTATGAAAAGCATCCATCGCTGCCTGAAAAACACCAACGGCGTGTTGAGGTTTATCTTTTACATTACCTGATAGGTTTGTGGCTTGTTCTGCATTTTTTGCAACCATTCCATCTCCGTAGAAATCAACTACTAATGCCGCATATCCTAGGGCTGCATATTCATCTGCCCGCCATTTGATATAATCTGTCATTCCCCAGAATTCTGGGCACAACATAATACCAGGTTTTGGCGCTACAGGATCGTCAGGTAACGATAGATAGCCTACATATTCCTTGTCATTATATTCATAGGTAAGTTGAATTCCCTGTAGCTCGCTTTTATTTTTCATGTTTTTATTTTCAAGGTATTGATTTTTGAAAAGCACTCTTTTTAAAGAAGCGTTAATCCTTATTTGCTGTAGTATTTGTAATTAGATTTGTGGAAAGCATCAGGCGTTGGCAAAACAAAATCTTTCTAGAGAAAAAAGCGCGCTGCTGGGAACAGAATCCATTCCCAGTTTATTGATTAAACAAGCCGTTCCAGCATCGATAGGCATCCTAGTGATGTCACTCAATATCTTAGTAGACACCATTTTTGTGGGTAACTGGATAGGAGCAGTTGCCATTGCTGCGATCAATGTGGTATTGCCTGTTTCTTTTTTTATCGCTGCTCTAGGTATGGCGATAGGAATAGGTGGCGCAAGTATTATCTCTAGAGCGCTAGGCGCAAACGATCATGCTAAAGCTAAGCGAACGTTTGGGAATCAGCTATCGTTGACTGTTATGATCACCGTTGTCATGGTGATTTTAGGATTGATCTTTATCAATGAATTGGTTCCAGCTTTTGGTGGGAAAGGAGACATTTTTGAACCAGCCAAAATCTATTACCGCATCGTCCTCTATGGTGTTCCCATTCTAGCGCTATGTATGATGGGAAACAACGTGATAAGAGCCGAAGGTTCTCCCAAACATGCCATGATCGCGATGTTGATTCCGTCCGTAGGAAACTTGGTATTGGATTACATTTTGATCAATCAGATGGACATGGGAATGGAAGGTGCCGCATGGGCGACGACCATTAGTTATGGCTTGTGTTTCCTGTATATCGCATGGTTCTTTCTATCTGGACGCAGTGAGTTGATGCCTTCACTAAAGCAATTATTGCCGGATTGGATAATCTTAAAGGAAATAGGAAGTCTGGGATTTGTGACCTTAGGTAGACAAGCCACCACCAGTGTTTTGTATCTAATACTGAATAATATTCTATTTGAATTGGGCGGTGAGGATAGTGTATCTGCTTTTGGTATTATTGGTCGATTGATGATGTTTGCGATCTTTCCAGTTTTAGGTATCACACAAGGTTTCTTGCCTATTGCGGGTTACAATTATGGCGCTCAACAATGGAAACGCGTGCGTGAAGTTATCTTTACATCTATCAAATATGCGTGCATACTTGGGGTTGTCATTTTCGTTTTATTGTATGTTTTCGCCAGCGAAATCGCAGATGTATTTATCGATAACCAGGCTGTCATTGACCAGACCGCTGTTGCCATACGCATCGTGTTCTTTGCAGTTCCCATTATCGCGATTCAACTCATAGGTGCTGCATATTATCAGGCCATAGGTAGAGCATTGCCAGCGTTGCTGTTAACTACACTGCGCACAGGAATCATTTTGATACCGCTATTGTTGGTGCTTAGTCATTTTTATGGAATCGATGGCGTCTGGATCAGCTTTCCCATTGCAGATGTTTCCAGTACGATCGTGACTGCCTATTTCTTATGGAAGGCCATGCAAAAATTGTACGATGCTCCTGAAAAGGATATGCCTAATCAAGAGGTTTAAGATGGATGTTAGTTCGCTTTCGCGAAAGCGTAATTATCATAAGCTTATTTAAAAGTAACGGCTTCATAGAATCTGCTTCTCTAAATTGCGCTATTATTTATTTTTATGTATACTAAAAAATTTGACGTGCGATGGAGTGATCTGGATGCCAACCGTCACATGGCAAACAGTGCCTACCAGAATTTTATGAGCCACACGCGTATGGCGTATTTGATAGAAAACGGTTTTGGCCAGGAGCAGATGCAGGAATATCAAACTGGACCTGTAATTTTCAATGAGAATATTTACTATTTCAAAGAGATTCATCAAGGTCATCCCATTACCGTTAGCTGTGAATTAACCGGTACGAGCGATGATGGTAGCCTATTTAGTTTTAGACATAATTTTTATGATCATGAAGGTAGGAATCTTGCACGAGGTGTGATGACCGGCGCCTGGATGAACCTAAAGGAACGACGCATAACTGCCTTGCATGAGGATCTTTACAAGATGATTGAGGATTTACCTAAGTCTGACGATTTTAAGGAGATTCATTTGAGCGAGACCAGATCGCATGGTCAGAGACCAGAAAATCTTAATTCGTAATTATCTCGTAAATAGTATTTCATGATCTCCATCGCTGATTCCCTATATCGCAATAAGATTTTAAAGAAGCTCGACTTTCACTTTGGAGAGTTTTATTTGTGCAAGGATTTTATCGTGTCAGAAGTTTTTGAGGATCGGGTTTTTGGTGTGGAAGAAGCTAGTCAAGTGGTGGATGAAGCCGTGGCGTATTACGAGAAAATGGAAATGAACCATAAAAAACTCTACATCGCTAACTGTATCAATAAGTATTCTGTCAAGCCTACAGGCTGGCTTAAGTTTGGACATTTGCGCAAGTATCTATACGGTTATTGCGTAGTGGATGATTCAAAACATGGGCTTATGAGCGCCATTTTAGAATCAAAATTTGTCCCAATTGGTTTCAAATCAGTTACTACGCTAGAAGATGCTATTTCATGGGCAGAGAGCTCTAAATCATAATGTTCGATCTATCATAGGTAAAAAAAATAGAAATTGTTTTTTCTATAGTTTACTTATCATTTGTTACATTTATATTATGATTTCGATAGAGCATTCTGTTTACAAGGATCTGATATTAGAGAAGCTGGTATTTGATTTTGGTGTGGTATATCTTTTAGAGGATATCATTTTATCAGAGCTTTATCGTGGAGAAGTTTTAGATACAGATAAAGCACTAATTGCTTTGGAAGAAGTGTTGAATTTCTATGAAGTCAATCATGTGATTAAAAAACGTCTTTGGATAGCAAACAAGACAGAAATCTATTCTACTAAACTCATAGGATGGATACAATTAAGAGCGGTTGCGCTAGAATATTTTACTGGATTTTGTGTAGTTGACGACACACCATCAGGATTGGTAAATGCTTTATTGGAATCAAAATTTGTTCCTGTAAACTTTAAAAATGTCAAAAGTCTAGATGAGGCATTTGATTGGAATAAAGAACTAAATAATAATGGGGCATAGTTGTTGTCAAAAGTTGAATAACCTATTAAATAACTATTTTTAAATTATTCTGGTAGGTGACCTTCCTTATCTCATATTATCCATGACCTCCATAGAAAACTCCTCATTTCGGCCTCTTATTTTGAAAAAGCTTGAGTTTGATTTTGGTAATATCTTTTTACTGGAAGACTCTTTCGTTTCTGAACTCAATAAAGGAGTCGTGGGCGGTGCAGAAGAGGTTTATCAAGTCCTGGAAAAAGCCTTGGAATATTATGAAGAGCACGATGTGGTCAAAAAACGAGTATGGATCGCAAATCGTACTGAAAAATATTCTGTCAAACCTGTAGAGTGGATACGATTAAGACACCTTGCTCTTAAATACCTTTGCGGTTACTGCGTTGTAGATGATTCTAAAAGTGGATTGAGAACGGCCTTATTGGAATCAAGATTTGTACCTATCAATTTTAAATCTGTAAATACTCTTGAAGAAGCTGTCAAGTGGACTGCTATGACTCAAGCAAAGTTGATGTTGTGATCTAGAGATCCTCAACATTCAGAACCCATTTTTCTTTCATATGTGCTTAATTTTGAGATAAAAGCCAAATCGCGAAATACCTTTTACTTAGAAGACTCTATTCTAGCTAGTTCTTTTTTTGACTTTTTCCCAGCTAGATAAACTCCCAAAAATATCACCATTCCTGCGCCAGCTTTAACCCAAGTCATTTGGTCAGTGCCCAAACCAACGGCGATCAATGCGGCCAGCAAAGGTTGCAGATAAACAAATACAGCAACAACGCTAGGTTTAAGTGTTCGTATTGCGATGATGTTGAGCATATAGGTCCCGAACGTCGCAAAAATAACAACATAAGCAATATTGAGAATGACGTGACTGGAGGCGTTTGCCACATCAAAACCTAGTCCTTGTTGTATGCCAAATGGTGTTATGAATAGTACTCCAAAAAAATAGAGCCACTTCATTAAAGTGAAAACATGGTATTTTGCCGTTAGCTTTTTAGCTAACAATATGTAAAACGAATAGGACAACGCGTTTAAGAAAATCAAGATATTTCCCATCAAAGGATCTGCACCTACCTGATTGGGATTTGAGGAAAGTAATATTAAAAATGCGGCTCCGCTAAAACCAAGACCTATACCTAAGACCTTCCAAAAATGGAGACGTTCTTTGAGAAATATAGCGCTCAAAACGGCTACTATAATCGGTGTGGTAACCATTAAAACAGATGCTGTAATTGGAGTTGTTAGTGACAAACCCCACATAAAGGTGATCATATTGAAGCCCACACCACAAAAAGCTGCCAGCGCTATGAGCGGTAATTCTTTGAAAGGTACTTTTTCTTTAGGGCCAGCAAATATTGAAATAATCCAAAATATAGCACAGGTAAACACCACGCGATACCAGGTCAAACCGAATGGCCCTATATGTTCTGGTGTTACTTCTTTTGCAGACGAGAAGTTGATCGCATAAAATAAGGCGACAAATGTAGCACAGATGAGCGCTACTTGCCGCTTAGTCATTTGCTAGCGCACTTTTAGCAGCGGCAACCACCTTTTTTGAATTACCTATATAGGCTTGATCCTTGTAAATTAAAATTGGTCGCTTTAGAAAGGTATAATGATCCAGCAACAATTCTTTGTAATCATCCTCATTGAGATCTTTTTCATGCAGATTGCGACCGCGATACAGCTGGGCGCGTCGATTGAAAAGTGATTCATAGGAACCGCTTTGCTCTTTCAAATATTCAATCTGCTTGATAGTTACAGGATCTTCCTTAGTATTTTGAAGCTTGACAGATTCTGGTAATTCCAGTTCTTTTAAAATACGCTGGCACGTATTGCAACTGTCCAGATAGATAAATAGATTTTCCATATCGCAAAATTACGACAGCACATCCTTAAATGATACCTTTATAAAAACGAATCCCATGGATCAACGATTTGAACACCTTATTACCACGCGTAAACATTTTATATCTCTCATCGAGAATTTGAGTACGGAGCAGCTCAACAAAATACCTGATGGCTTTTCAAATAACATCATTTGGAATATCATTCACTGCATGGTGACTCAGCAAGGTCTTATGTATGGGCTGGCTGGTAAGGAGCAATTGCTATCTAAGGAAACCATTTTACAGTACAAACATGGAACCAGACCAGAGCGAGATCTAAGTGATAAAGAAATCTCAGATTTTAAAAATCAATTATTGCCCATGATTGAAACGGCATCTAAAGATTATGAATCTGGAAGCTTTACCGATTTCAAGGAATACACCACAAGTACAGGTTATGAGCTTACCTCGATAGAAGACTCCATAAGCTTGGTTAATATTCATGAAGGTATCCATTTGGGATATTCGATGGCATTGAGAAAAGCAGTCCTGTAAATAGCAATAGTACACCTTAGATTCAGATTTATTTTATGGACAACAAGAAAATGAAATTCAACACAAAGGCGATTCATGGTGGTCAAGAGAATATTGATCCAGCATACAATAGCGTTATGCCACCTATTTATCAGACCAGTACCTTTAAACAGGATAAAATAGGAAACCATCCAGAATTTGAATATTCCCGTAGCGGTAACCCAACAAGAGCTGCCTTTGAAAAATCCATCGCTAGCTTGGAAAATGGTACTTACGGACTCGCTTTCGGTTCTGGACTTGCAGCTATTGATGCGGTACTCAAATTATTAAAACCTGGTGATGAGGTTGTTTGTACCAGTGATTTATATGGCGGCTCATACCGGCTATTCACAAAAATCTACGAGGATTTTGGAATCAAGTTTCGGTTCATAGATATGAGTGAAGCTGCAAAAATTGAGCAATATATCAATGAGGATACGAAGCTCATCTGGGTAGAGACGCCTACGAACCCAATGATGAATATCATTGATGTTCAAGCTGTAGCTGGGATTTCTAAGAGCCACAAAATTTTACTTGCGGTAGACAACA
Organism: Nonlabens sp. Hel1_33_55; assembly: GCF_900101765.1. NCBI lineage: Bacteria > Pseudomonadati > Bacteroidota > Flavobacteriia > Flavobacteriales > Flavobacteriaceae > Nonlabens > Nonlabens sp. Hel1_33_55. The sequence continues at coordinate 2,256,552 of NZ_LT627735.1, read as the reverse complement.
CTTTTGCAACTCCCTATTTACAAAGGCCACTCGGTCTAGGCGCTGATATCGTCATGCACAGCGCTACTAAATACTTAGGCGGCCACAGCGATGTTGTGATGGGTGCGCTTGTTGTAAAGGAAGAATCACTTGCTAAAAAATTATACTTCATTCAAAATGCCAGTGGCGCTGTTCCTGGACCGCAAGATTGTTTCTTGGCTTTGCGAGGCGTCAAGACCTTACACGTAAGGATGCAGCGACACTGTGAGAATGGGAAATCCATTGCCCATTTTCTCAAATCTCATGCAAACGTTGAGCGTGTTTATTGGCCTGGTTTTGATGACCATCCCAGCCATCAAATAGCCACGAAACAAATGACTGATTATGGTGGAATGGTTTCTTTCACTACAAAAAAGGGTACTATGGACAGCGCCGTGAATGTTGTGGAAAGATTAAAGGTATTCACACTGGCAGAAAGCCTCGGCGGTGTGGAATCTCTCGCTGGTCATCCAGCAACCATGACACACGCAAGCATTCCCAAAGAAGAGCGCGAGAAAACAGGTGTCGTCGACTCCTTGATACGTTTATCGGTTGGTATTGAGGATATCGATGATTTGATCGCAGACCTAGAGCAAGCCTTGATTTGATCGGGTATCTTGATGTGTTGAAATGTTGTTTTTGATCTCGCTTTCGCGAAAGCGGAATTATCAAAGAAAACTACAAGTCCTGTCTATAAATAATAGATGAAACCAACATTGAACCACCAGATCCAGTCATCATTACGATTGTTGACATTGTTAGGACTCAATCCATCTACATAATTGTCATTGTAATAATGCCATGTAGACGATACTAGAAGATCACTCAAAGGCGTTAATTTATAACGCACTCCTAGATCTGCAACGTAAGCAAGTGTGCTGCCTCTATCCGTATCAATACGATCAATAAATGTGGGAAAGGTGGTAACTGAATTTCCTAGCGGCCCTAAAGAACTTTCGGCTTCTGGTTTATAATTTACGTAATGTAAGCCTAACCCAATATATGGTGCCCATTTACTTCCGCCATTCTGGAAATCGCGTATGCTTAAAGGGTAATACTCTAGATGCGCTCCCAGTTCGAGAACCTTGGCTTTTCCTTCCATTGACCTTAATTGAAGGCCACCTATACTATTACGTTCCGCCAGCTCGCTCAAATGATTGAGAGTCGTTACGTGATAAGCTAATTGTGAGCGTATTTTAAAATGGTCGTTCCAATAGGTATCGCGACTGTAACAGTTACAGTCTGCACGATAGGCAAAATTTATATAATGAATAATACCTATACCTATTCCTACATTTCCCTTATTGGTATCAAAATCATAGCGTTCACCATAGTCGCTTTGAAAAGCCACTGGACCTGTGATAACGCCTACTTCATGAGAGAAGCCTAGCTGCGCCTGCGATAAATTTAAACTCGCGCCTAAAAAGATCCAAAATAAAAATCCAGCAATCCTGCTATTCATTCAAATGTACTTTGATGCACCGCCAAATATAACGAAATACCCATGCAGCGCTACGATGAAACGCACAAAAATCAGATTTAGTCTACCTTTTAACGGCATCAAGACTATTTGATTATTCCTCATCCTTAAATTATTGGTAATTAAAAGTTAAGTGCATGGGATAATTTTATCTTTGCAGCCTTAACAAAAACGTTTTTTGAAACGCTTATTTTATAGATAATGGAAAAAAACATCCAAGATTTTATCGATTTAGTAGAAAAGAGGAATCCTAACGAGCCAGAATTCATTCAGGCCGTCACAGAAGTGGCAGAAGTGGTTATCCCTTTCATTAAAGAAAATCCAGAATACGGTGAAGACAAATTACTGGAACGCATCGCAGAACCAGAACGCGTTACCATGTTTAGAGTGCCGTGGACAGACGATAACAACGAGGTTCACGTGAACCGTGGATACCGTATACAAATGAATAGCGCTATAGGACCTTATAAAGGTGGATTGCGTTTTCACCCATCTGTTAACTTGAGTATTCTTAAGTTCTTAGCCTTTGAACAAACCTTCAAGAACAGTTTGACGACATTGCCAATGGGTGGTGGTAAAGGTGGATCTGATTTCAATCCTAAAGGAAAATCTGATCGCGAGGTAATGCGTTTTTGCCAGTCATTTATGACAGAACTACAACGCATTATAGGTCCAGATACAGATGTTCCTGCAGGTGATATAGGTGTAGGTGGTCGTGAGATAGGATATCTTTTTGGTCAATACAAAAAAATCAGAAATGAGTTCACTGGAATTCTTACCGGTAAAGGTAGATCCTATGGTGGCTCATTGATACGTCCAGAAGCTACTGGATATGGAAATGTGTATTTCACAGAGAATATGCTCAAGACCAAGGATGAAACCATTGAAGGTAAAACGGTGGTCATTTCAGGATCTGGAAATGTAGCCCAGTATGCTGCAGAAAAAATTATACAGAAAGGTGGTAAAGTAGTTACCATGTCTGATTCTGATGGTTTTATCTATGACGAGGCTGGAATAGATGCAGACAAGCTTGCTCATATTATGTATATCAAAAATGAGCAACGTGGACGTATCAAAGAATATCTTGATAAATATCCAGATGCTAAATTTCATGCAGACGAGCGACCATGGTCCATTAAATGTGATATCGCATTGCCATGTGCTACTCAAAACGAACTCAATGGTGAAGAGGCAAAAACTCTTTTAGATAATGGATGTATGTGTGTAGGAGAAGGCGCAAACATGCCATGTACACCAGAGGCCATCGAGCACTTCCTTGATAAGAAAATCTTGTTTAGCCCAGGAAAGGCGAGTAATGCTGGTGGTGTGGCTACCTCAGGACTTGAAATGTCTCAAAATTCATTGAGATACAGCTGGACTGCAGAAGAGGTTGACAACAGACTACACAGCATCATGAACGACATTCACGAGGCTTGTGTAAAATATGGAACTGATGAAGATGGATTTACTGACTATGTGAAAGGTGCCAATATTGCTGGATTTGTAAAGGTTGCAGATGCCATGCTTGCACAAGGAATCGTCTAGTAGCATATAGATTATAATTATTTCGCTTTCGCGAAAGCGTCACAAAACGAAAGCCTCTGATCAAATTCAGAGGCTTTTTTAATATCACGTTATTCCACCTATTTTTGCATCTTTATCAGATACTCGAGAAATTTGCGTTATCATTTTATGAAGTTCAAACTCATTTTATTTTTATTGATAGCAGGAATGGCAAATGCTCAAGATTTCACCAATCAGTGGACTGGGCTTTTCTCATTCAATCAAATTATTGACATAGAGCAAACAGATCAACGAATCTATGCAGCTAGTGAAAATGCCGTGTTTGTCTATGAAATAGCATCTCGCACTTTCAACACTATCACAACAGTCAACGGTTTAAGTGGTGATGAGATCTCACAAATAATTTATCGAGAAAGCGATGACCAGTTAGTGATAGGTTATGAAAACGGTTTGCTGCAAATCGTTCAGGATGACGAGGTGCTAGATGTAGTGGCGATAAGAGATAAACAAGTTATTGATCCTGACCGTAAACGCATTAATGAATTTAAGGCTAATGGTGAGCTTTTGTATATCGCAACAGATTTTGGTATTGCGATATATGATTTGGATAGGTTGGAGTTTAACGACACTTATTTTATAGGTGAAAATGGTGCGCAGTTACGCGTGCGATCAATTGAGATTTTTGATGGATTTTTATATGCCGCAACAAATGATGCTGGTATTAGAAGAGCAGATATTTCAGACCCATTCCTTATCGATTTTACAAACTGGAACCAACTTAATATGGGCGCCTATGATGAGGTAACGGCACTAGAAACTCAAATATTTGCAATTGATACTGGTGGTACGTTATTTAGACTAACAGGAGACATCTTTACAAACACAGGATATAGATTTCCATCCAGAACTGTGGATGCAACTGTATCAGGAAACGAGCTAAGCGTTACAGGAGCTGGTTACTTACAAATTTTAGATGCTAATGAAAATCTTCTGAATGACATTAGAAACATTGATGGAGGTCCTTATAGGTTTACCGCGGGCAATTCTAATTCTAACAGTATTTATGTAGGTACTTTAGAAAATGGAATGATACGATTGAATAGACAGAATACTGTGACTCCAGAATTCATTGTTGCAGATGGTCCAACTAGAAATCGCGCCTTTTCGCTAACGACCGCACCCAACACATTATGGGTTGGATACGGTGATTACAGCCTTTTGTATAACCCGTTTCCATTAGAGCAGTTTGGTGTTAGCAGATTGATTGAAGATGAGTGGACCAATTTTACTCCAGATGATGTTCTGAATATCAACAGTATTTCAAGTATCGCAATTAATCCAGATATTACAGATGAGGTTTACTTGAATAGTATGCACAATGGAGTATTGGAATTTGTGGATGGAATCGCAGAAACTTTATACGGAATCGATAATAGTTCTCTATCACAGATTGATGTGCCTGGTTACACAGGTCCAGATTTTGTGCGTATTCCTGCAAGTGAGTTTGATAGACAAGGAAATCTTTGGGTATTAAGTAGTCTGGTGGAAGATCCTATCAATCGCAGGACACCTGCTGGACAATGGACCTCATTTGATGTGTCAGAATTCATTCCTACTATCGATGGATCAAGCACGACAAAATTGGCTATCACTAATGCAGGGAATATCATTTTTGGTACAGTTGATAACGGCGTGATAGCTTTTGATCCCAATGAAAACAGGTTTGGAAATCTTAGAGAAGAGATCCAAGAAGGAAATCTTACCGGTAATTATGTTAGTGAGGTAACCTTAGATCAGAACGAGCAGTTGTGGATAGGAAGTAATAGAGGCTTACGCGTTTTCTTTAATGCCAATAGCATCCTTTCAGAAAATCCAAACGATGCTAGAGCAATAATTATTGAGGATCAAAATGGAATTCCCAGAGAGTTATTAAAGGACGAAGCTATTTTGGATATTGAGGTAGATGGTAATAATAGAAAATGGATAGCGACGGCAAGTTCTGGTGCATTTCTTTTCTCACCTTCTGGTCAGGAAACAATCTTTCAATTTACTAAGGATAATTCGCCGCTGCCTTCAAATGGGGTGAATGATATCGCTATTGACAATACTACAGGACAAGTTTATTTTGCTACAAATAATGGAATTGTTGCTTTCCAAGGTGATCGCTCAAGTCCACCTTCTGAAGATTTAGAAAATGTGTTTGCTTTCCCAAACCCTGTTAAACCAGAATTTGATGGAAATGTAACCATCGACGGACTGACAGATCGTGCTCGTATTAAAATTACCGATATAGAAGGGAACTTGGTTTTTGAAGTCGTGTCTCAAGGTGGAAGCGTTCAATGGGATACTACCAATTTTAGTGGTAGCAGGGTTTCATCTGGTGTTTACATGCTGCTCATTTCTACTGATGATAATGTAGAAACCACAGTTTCCAAAATAATGATCATACGCTAAATGATCGTTAATACGCCAGCCATCGTGCTGTCTACCATCAAATATGGTGAGGCAGATCTTATTGCCAGAATCTACACTAAGAAGTTGGGTACGCAAAGTTATATGCTCAAAGGCATACGTAAGTCGCGTAAGGGAAAATTGCGAGTTTCTTTGTTCCAACCTTTGACGCAATTAGAGATACAGACACAGCATAAAGGCAAAGGATCACTAGAGTATATTAAAGAAGCTACCACTAGCTTCACTTATGTCAATATACCTGTGGATATTGCAAAAAGTTGCGTGGCGCTTTTCTTTGGTGAGGTACTATCCCAATTGCTGACTGAACAGCAACCGGACGAACAGCTCTATGATTACCTAAGTACCATATTTGAATACCTTGATCAGACAGATCATACCGCAAACTTTACGCTCAAAGCGCTATTGGATATGAGCGAATTAATGGGTTTTGGTATCGATAAATCAACGATTGGTTTTCCGTATTTAAATATGTTGGATGGTAGTTTTGATAATAATGGCTTGCAACCACATCATCTAAATCAAGAGGAAAGTTCTTTGATGAAGGCGTTCATTGGTACAAAAATTGATGCTATCCACACCATTAAGATTAACCGAAACCAACGTACGGCGCTTTTAAATTTAGTGTTGGATTATTTTAAAATCCACCTGCACACATTTAAAAAACCTAATTCTTTGGATATCCTGAAACAGCTTTTCGATTCGTGAGAAAATTTACCTTACTCATTTTATTTTGTCTTGGAACCTTTTTTACTCTTACTGCACAACAAATTCAAGTGTTGGATGCTGTTTCTGGTGAGCCTGTAGCAAGTGTTGCGATCTACAATAAGGATAAGCAAAAATCTGTGATCACTGACTTTGACGGTAAAGCCAGTCTTGAAAAGTTTGGTAATACAGAGCGTATTTATTTCCAAAGCTTTGCATTTAATACAATCAAAACCACCAGGCAACAAGTTATTGCTGGAGGTTCAATAGTAAAATTAAAGCCTAATTCAGAGGCGATGAATCCAGTCGTGCTTTCTGTTTCTAAATTCCAGCAACGGCAACAGGATATTCCGCAATCAATTGTCAGCACCAGTAAAAAGGAAATTCTATTTCAAAATCCGCAGACCAGTGCAGACTTACTGCAACAGACCGGTCAAGTGTATGTTCAAAAATCTCAGCAAGGTGGCGGCAGTCCACTGATTAGGGGTTTTTCAACAAATAGGTTGCTGCTTACTGTTGATGGAGTACGTATGAACACGGCCATTTTTCGTGGAGGTAATCTTCAGAATATTATTTCCATTGATCCGCTTAGTGTGGAGCGTACTGAGGTCATTCTAGGTCCTGGTAGCGTCGTTTATGGTAGTGATGCGATAGGTGGAGTAATGAATTTTTTCACGTTATCACCACAATTTTCTGATGAAGGTGAAAGCTTTAATGGAAACAGCATTCTGCGTTATTCAACCGCCAATAATGAAAAAACGGGTCACGTAGATTTCAATTATGGGACCACCAATTTTGCAAGTACGACCAGTATAAGCATCAATTCTTTTGACGATTTAAAAATGGGTTCTCACGGGCCTGATGATTATTTGCGAGAACAATATGCCGCGAGACGCAATGGTGAGGACGTCGTATTGCAAAATGATGATCCAGAAGTACAGGTGCCTACCGGTTTTGACCAGATCAATCTGCTTCAAAAATTCAGCTATAAACCCAGCATGAATTGGAAGTTTGACCTAGGCTTGATTTATACGGCAACTTCAGATTACAGTCGTTATGATGCTTTAGATCGCTTTCGCGAAAGCGGAAACCCAAGAAATTCTGAGTGGCATTACGGGCCGCAGAAGTGGTTGATGCTCAATGCCAAAGCGCAACATCGTGGTAATGGAAAGTGGTACGATAAGGTAATTATCACACAAGCGTTCCAGCGATTTGATGAAAGCCGTAATGTGCGGGATTTTCAATCACCAGATTTGTTTGAGAATGATGAACAGGTAGATGCGTGGAGTACGGCGATTGATTTTGAACGTCGTAATCGTGAGGATAATATCTTATTCTATGGCGCAGAATATGTTCACAATAAGGTGAAGTCCACAGGCAGTATTTTTGATATTGAAACTGGTGAGCGTGAAGATGCTGCCACGAGATATCCTGATGGTTCTACATGGCAGTCGCTTGCAGCATATATAAGCTATCAATGGAAGGTTGCCTCCAACTTTACCATTCAGTCCGGAGCCAGATACAACCACATTTGGTTGGATGCCACATTCGACAATACCTTTTTCAATTTTCCTTTTGAAACTGCCACAGTAAATACTGGAGCACTTACTGGAGGATTGGGCGCAACGTATTTACCAGATCCAACGCTGGAATTGCGAGCCAATTTAAGTACGGCTTTTAGAGCTCCCAATATTGATGACATCGGGAAGATTTTTGATCCTAGTCCAGAAACAGTAATTGTTCCCAATCCTGATATCGAGTCTGAATATTCCTATAATGCCGAAGTTGGTTTCAAGAAAAGAATTACAAGCGACCTTACCATAGATGTCGCTGGCTATTATACTATTCTCAACGATGCATTAGTGGCTAGGGATTTTACACTCAATGGTGAAGATATGATCGTATATCAAGGTGAATTGAGTCAAGTACAAGCTATTCAAAATGCTGAAACCTCTAAGGTTTATGGTGTTGAAATAGGTCTGGATTATAAAATATCTGATCGTTTCAAACTCTATGGACATTACACTTGGTTAGATGGGAAGCAGGAAGAAGAAGATGGCAGTGAGGTTGCTGTAAGGCATGTGGCACCAGCATTTGGTGATGCTCATTTAGTTTATAATCAAGGTAAGTTGAAGCTGGATGCGTTTACTTTATTTAATGGCCAATTTGATTTTGATGAGCTGGCTCCAGAGCAACAGGATCGTGACTATTTATATGCAATTGATGAAAACGGAAATCCGTTTTCTCCATCATGGTATACGATTAACTTGAGGTCTCAATATCAATTTACAGACAGCCTAAGTGGTATCGCCACTCTTGAAAATATAACCGACCAGCGTTATAGAACTTATTCTTCAGGTATCGCTGCTGCAGGCCGCAATTTGATACTGGCACTCAATTATTCATTTTAAAATTGGTCATGAAGAATAGGTCGATTTGTTTGTTATTAATTTTAGCTGTTTTCAGTATTTCTTGCAAGGAAAATAAAGAAGCACAGCGTGTAGAACATTCTGATCATTCAGTTTCTAAAATCATCGTAGAACGTGGCGCATTTCATAACGATACATTTGTACTGCAAGATTCTATTGTTGAATTTGTTCCTTCTGACAATGCCATTATAGAAGAATTTCCTCAATACACCGTGGCCTCTCAAACCAGAATTTCACAGAAAGAGCATGACATGCTTTTCAAACAGATCATAGATAAAGGGTTTTTTGAACTTAGAGATGCTTATAAAAGTCCTACATCAGACAATAGTTTTCTTAAAGTCACCGTAGATTATAAGGGCCGTAAAAAGAGTGTGCAGTCAGAAGATTTTAAACGCAATTGTCCTGAGGTATTAAAATTTATAGAAAATGAAATCGTCAGGCTTCACGGGAAAAATCTCAAACGCCAACTGTTACCTGGATAAATAAAAAGCTTTGAGTCTTAAAGTAAAACTTCACAACCAGACATTTTATTTACATGCCACTGGCGCCTGCTATTGGGAAGAACAAGACGTCGTTCTCCTAGCAGATGTTCACCTTGGTAAAAGTGCCCATTTTAGAAAGCATGGAATGGCGGTTCCTTCTCAGGCAGATGATTTTGAGTACGATAAACTCAATGCGGTTATTGCAGATTTTGAGCCGTCGAGGCTTTGGTTCTTGGGAGATTTATTTCATTCCTATAAAAATGCCGAGTGGCATTTCTTTGAACAGTGGTCGCGCATGCAAACCGTAGAAATATCATTGGTAATGGGCAACCATGACCTTATTTCCAGCAACTATTTCAATATGCTGGGAATAAAAACGATACAGCACATACAGATGGGTGATGTCCTATTAACGCATCATCCTTTAGAGAAAGACGGGATTTTCAATATTGCGGGACATATCCATCCATCAGTTAAATTGACGGGTGTAGGTAGGCAACGTTTGAAAATGCCCTGCTTCTTTTGTACGGATTATGGGATGATCTTACCAGCTTTTGGCGATTTCACGGGAACATATGCGATGAAGCCACAAAAAGGCAACCGTATATTTGTTTGTGTTGAGAATGAGGTACTAGAGTTATCCTAAAACTACTGTATATTTATTCCCACAAAAACCACCCATGTATAAACGTTTGATCAGCATTCTTAACCTATTGATCGTCATCATTCTCATCGCCTGGAACGGTTACGCAAACACTGGTAATTTTAACGGCAAAACTGTTGGTGATCTAAGTGCAGAGTACAACAATCTTTTCACGCCAGCGAGTTATGCATTTTCCATTTGGGGATTGATTTTCCTGATGTTGTTGGTGTTTGCTGGATATGGTGTGTATGCTGCTTTCGCGAAAGCGAAATCACTACAACCTCGCAGCTATAGAACCAACTTTGTCGTATCGACTTTCCCTTATTTTTTACTGGCAAATATCTTTTGCTCCGTCTGGGTTGCCTTGTGGTTGCAAGAAATGATAGGCGCTTCAGTAATGTGTATGGTAGGGATTCTAGCTTGTTTATTAATGTGTATTAAGCAACTGGATATGGAATTATGGGACGCTCCATTTCCCGTGATCGCTTTTGTATGGTGGCCTTTGTGTCTCTATTCTGGATGGATAAGTGTGGCGATCATTGCTAACGTCGCCAGTTTTTTGAATGGTATGTTTGAAATACCAGAAAACCAGCAGATTCTTGCGACCATATGCTTGATCGTGATTGCTACAGTTATTAATTTATTGATGATCTGGTACCGTAATATGCGTGAATATGCTGCAGTCGCTGTATGGGCGCTTGTTGCAATATATGTGCGCCATACGGGAACGATGGATGATATAGCATACCTCGCTTTAGGCGCAGCTATAGTCTTGTTTTTAAATACCATGGTACATGGTTATCAAAATAGAGCTACCAATCCCATGCTCAAATTCAAGCAGTGGCGAGCGAGTAAGGCCTAAAAACTTTTAAGGTCATTTGCCCAGCTGGGATAGGTAAAAATCGTTTGCTGTAAATGCTGGAATGTGATGTTATGATTCATCGCTACAGAAAATAGATTGATGGTTTCTCCAGCCTCATGAGAGACGATATGAGCGCCTAATACCATTCCTGTTTCTTCTTCGATTATGACTTTATAGGCATAGGCACCCGCGTTCATACGTCTAGTGTTGAACCAGCCACTGGCGTCATCCTTTAAGACCTTGAACTTTTTGTTTTGTTCTGTAGCCTGTTCTTCAGTTAAACCTATGCTGGCCACCTGTGGAATGGTGAATGCCACACTGGGAATATCAATGGGAACCATCGGGTGTTTACCTTCAGTTATATTTTTTGCTGCAATGTTTGCTTCTAGTCCACTTAATGGTGTTAGTGGTAAATTCATGCTGGAAACATCACCGCAAGCGTAGAACCTTTTGTTTGTGGTACTTTGTAAACAATCGTTCACTACGACACTACCGCCATCTGTAACGACGCCAGCCTTGTCAAGATCCAACGTTTTAGTGGATGGAACACGGCCAGTGGTATTGTACACCATATCAGTTGTGACTTGATGAACGGAACCTTCATGACCATAATGAACCACAAATCGATCTCCATTTTTCTCTACAGAGGATAAGGTAGAGTCTAATTTTATATCAATTCCTAGCTTGATGGAATCTTCCATCAAATAGTCAGCAACGTACTTTTCAAATGGTGATAAGATTTGGTTGCTCTGTTCAATCACGGTGACCTTGACTCCTGCCCGAGCCATCATATGGCTAAATTCCATCCCTATGTAGCCGCCGCCGGCAAACACCATTTTTTCTGGTAGATCCTTCATTTTGAAAAAGTCCTCGCTAGTAAGCATGTGATCTGCTCCTGGAATAGACAATGGTCTAGGCTGCATACCTGTTGCAATTACAAAAATGTCTGCCGTGATTGTGGTGTCATCAAACGTAAACGTCTTTTCATCGATGAATTTTCCATCTCCATGATAACAGTCGATGTTATTCTTCTTCAGACTTTTTTCTGTATTGTCTGGAATGTTCTGAGTGTATCGTCTTATATAATTGTAGGCATCTCTCCAATTGATATTTGCATCGCCTTCAAAACCATCACCTTTCATATTTCTGGCAAAATCCACGGCCTCGCTACTGGCAAGCAGTAGTTTCTTGGGGTCACATCCACGTTGGGAACAGGTGCCTCCATATTCTCTATTATCTATGATTCCAACTTTCAAACCTGCATCCTTACATCTATTGGCAACCAATTTTCCAGCAGTTCCGGTTCCCAAAACAAAAACATCATATTTCTCCATGTTCTAAAAGTAAGTGGTTTGAATCTTGAGGCTGTGAAAGAATTCTCAATATTTGGGAACAGATACTGTCGCGGTCTATCTTTGCAGCTAACTACATTGCGTGTGTCCTACCCACAAATTTTAGAATCTTATAGTAAAACAAGTGCTTCCGAAAAACTTCGGGAACATATGTTGCTATCTCAAGGCCGTTGCGAGGTCAAAGGCCTGCTGGGTAGTGCCCTTTCCATGGTTCTGACTAACGCGTTTGAGGCGATCAATAAGCCAGTTCTATTTGTACTCAACGATAAGGAAGAAGCTGCCTACTATTTGAACGATCTGGAAAAAATGATAGGTGAGGACCATGTATTATTTTATCCCGGCAGTTATCGCAGACCTTACCAGATTGAAAAGACAGACAACGCAAATATATTGTTGCGTGCAGAGGTTCTCAATCGTATAAACTCTCGCAAAAAACCTGCAGTAATTGTTACCTATCCAGACGCACTTTTTGAAAAAGTCGTCACCAAAAAAGAACTGGATCGCAATACGCTTAAGATTAGCGTTGGTGATCAGATCTCTATTGATTTTGCAAATGAGGTGCTTTTTGAATACGCCTTCAAAAGAGTTGATTTTGTAACAGAGCCTGGCGAGTTTTCGGTTCGTGGTGGTATTCTGGATGTCTTTTCATTTTCTAATGATGAGCCATATCGCATTGAGTTTTTTGGCAACGAGATTGATTCGATCCGTGTGTTTGATGTGGAGACTCAGCTTTCAAAAGACCAGATCAAAAAGCTGTCTATCATTCCCAATGTTGAGAACAAGCAATCTTCAGAGAAGCGTGAGAGTTTCTTAAAGTATTTGTCATCCAAGACCGTTGTGATCGCGAGGAATGTCGAGATGATGTATGGTAGAATAGATTCGCTTTTCGCGAAAGCGGAACAAGCCTACAACGAATTGCAGGGAGAAATAAAGCAATTGGAACCTGAAGATATTTTTAGCAAGTCGGCGCTCTTAAAAGAACAACTAGCCGATTTCAATCTGGTGGAGCTATCTGGCAATAATGCAGATATTACCTTCAAGACAGTACCACAGCCGTCTTTCAATAAGCAGTTTGAATTGCTGATTGAAAACCTGAAGCAGAATGAAGCTGATGGATACAAGACCTATTTGTTCTGTAGTACGGCACAGCAGGCCAAAAGATTCAAGGATATCTTTGACGATATGGGCGCAAATGTCGCCTATGAAACCGTCATCATGACCTTGTATCGTGGTTTTATTGATCACGACCTACGCATCGCCTGTTATACCGATCATGAGATTTTTGATCGTTACCATAAATTCCAACTGAAGAATGGCTATGCTAAAAAGCAGGCCATCACGCTCAAGGAATTAAATACACTGGAGAAAGGTGATTATGTAACGCACATCGATCATGGAATAGGGAAATTTGGTGGATTACAAAAGATTGATGTGAACGGTAAGATGCAAGAAGCCATCAAGCTGTTTTATGGTGAAAGAGACATTTTATACGTTTCCATTCACTCGCTGCACAAGATCACGCGTTATTCCGCTAAAGATGGGAAAACTCCCAAAATCTATAAACTGGGAAGTCCAGCCTGGAAAAAACTTAAGGCAAAAACCAAAACAAGAGTCAAGCAAATTGCATTTGACCTAATCAAGTTATACGCAAAACGTAGAGCTAATAAAGGGTTTCAATATGCACCAGATGGCTATTTACAGAATGAGTTAGAGGCAAGTTTTATATACGAAGACACGCCAGATCAAAGTACAGCGACGCAGGATGTGAAAAATGACATGGAAAGCGAGCGACCCATGGATCGACTGGTTTGTGGTGATGTAGGATTTGGAAAGACTGAAGTCGCCATTCGTGCCGCGTTCAAAGCGGCCGTAAACGGTAAACAGGTAGCTGTGTTAGTGCCAACAACCATACTGGCATTTCAACACGCCAAAACCTTTAAAGAACGACTGGCAGATATGCCGGTGAAAGTGGATTATTTGAACCGTTTCCGCACGGCTAAAGAACGCCGTGGTGTATTAGAAGGACTTGCAGATGGTTCGATTGATATTGTTATTGGGACGCACCAATTGGTCAACAAGTCTGTAAAGTTCAAGGATATTGGATTGTTGATTATTGATGAGGAACAGAAATTTGGTGTGGCGGTAAAGGACAAACTCAAAACGCTTAAAGAAAATATCGATACATTGACGCTGACGGCGACACCTATACCGCGAACGCTGCAATTCTCGCTCATGGCCGCTCGTGATTTAAGTGTCATAAAAACGGCACCACCCAACAGGCATCCCATAGAAACACAAATCGTTCGCTTTTCTGAAGAGACTATTAGGGATGCGATTAGCTATGAGATCTCACGTGGTGGTCAGGTATTTTTTGTCCACAATCGCATTGAAAACATTAAAGAAGTTGCTGGGATGATCCAGCGATCCATTCCTGATGCGCGTGTTGGAATAGGTCACGGACAGATGGATGGTAAGAAGCTTGAAGAATTGATGCTTGCCTTTATGAATGGAGAGTTTGATGTTTTAGTGAGTACGACTATTATAGAAAGTGGACTCGATGTTCCCAATGCCAATACCATTTTCATTAATAACGCCAATAATTTTGGTCTATCAGACTTGCACCAGATGCGTGGTCGGGTAGGACGTAGCAATAAAAAGGCGTTTTGTTATTTCATCACGCCACCCTACGATATGATGACGGACGATGCTAGAAAGAGAATGCAGGCCATCGAGAGTTTTTCTGAATTGGGTAGCGGTTTCAACATTGCCATGAAGGATCTGGAGATACGTGGTGCCGGAGATATTCTAGGTGGCGAGCAAAGCGGATTCATCAACGAGATAGGTTTTGATACGTACCAAAAAATCCTGAGCGAGGCCATAGAAGAGCTCAAGGAAAATGAGTTTTCTGACCTTTATAATACAGACGTGATCAATAAGAAACACGTGAGTGATGTGACCATCGATACCGATTTTGAATTGTTATTCCCTGATGACTATATCAATAGCGTTACAGAGCGATTGGCATTGTATTCTAAACTCAACGATGTGGAAGATCAAGCAGGACTCGATGTGTTTAGAAAGGAGCTGGTAGACCGTTTTGGCGAGCTGCCTGATCCGGCAGAAGATCTATTGACCAGTATCAAGCTCAAATGGATCGCAAGCCGCATGGGTCTTGAGAAAATCGTCATGAAGCAAGGGAAATTTGTCGGTTATTTTATTGCAGATCAACAAAGCAAATTCTACCAAAGCGATACGTTCAATTATTTGATCCAATCCATGAGCCAGCGCGGTAGTAAGATGCAGATGAAAGAAAAACAAACCCGATCTGGTTTGAGGTTGCTCCTTAAAATGGAACATATCAATAGTGTTGATAAAGCTTTCCAGATCATGAACGAAGTCCTACCGCTAGAGGAACCTGCTGTGGAGCAGGAATAGATTTTAGAGGATCTCGCTTTCGCGAAAGCATAACAAACAACAATCATTATAAACATAAAAAGGTGCGGAAGCAATTCCGCACCTTTTGATGTTGATTTATAAAATTATACCTAGATGCTTACATCCACTGGCTCCACGGCAACCTGCTCAGGACAACGATAAAAGCCAATGTGTAAAATATAGATAGCATTTTGAACTTGCCATGGCTTACGATTTTCTTTTTGTGTTTAGAATAACCTATGGTTAATAGCGCGACCGCGATAATCATCATTAAAGGATGCTCTAGAGCAAGTAAACGCAACTCTGGATTGCTCATAACTTCAGAAGTATTTGAAAAAAGAGCACTTGAATAAGGAGATAAAGCCCATAAAGTTAACCCTATCAAAAGCTGGATGTGTGTAACGATAAGTCCAACAAGAGCAAAACTAAAGTCCCTATTGCCAAATTCCCTTTTACCGAAATATCCAATCAGCGCATTGACAGTAGCAATAAATAGGACCAGTAATAATAAATACGCCCAACCTGAGTGAGCTGCCTTGAGAATGTTATACATAAATAGAATTTGAAGCCACAAAAATAGTCCAAAAACAAAGAACCCGATGCGTGAGCATCGGGTTCCAAACTTTTATTTGAAATAGCTACTAGTTGAAAATATATCTAGCACCTATTTGCATTTGCCATCTTGAAGATCTTGTACCAAAGTCATCGATCTGCTCAACATCATTATTTGTGATATTAGGATCGAATGTAAACGTTGGGTTAGGACCTCCAGATTCAGTTCTGATCAACTCAACCTCATTAAAGTTAGGTACTTGAGTAATCTCGCCCCAATCTTTGTTGATCAAGTTTGCTACGTTAAAAATGTCAACAGAAAGTTGTAAAGTGTTTCTCTTTTCTCTGTTTGCTCCAGTATAGATAGAGAAGTCTTGTAAAACTTTCAGGTCAATAGAGTGATTCCATGAAGCACGGCTACCGTTACGTTCTGCGTACTGACCACGACGTCCTCTCAAATATTCATCATTTTCAATGAATGCATCAAGCGCAGCATATTGATCTGCTGCTGTGAATAATTGACCACCAGATACCAATGGAACTAAATTTATCTCACTTGCATTTGCAGGAACGTAAATTGAAGCATTATCTCTAGAGTCATCACCTAGCAATAAAGTGTTTTCTTGATCATAGATGTAAGAGATACGAGCTCCATTCTGTCCTGTATAGAACAGTCCAAATTGAGTACGGATATTCTCATTCCAATCTAGCTCATAAGTGGCACTTGCAGTTATACGGTGACCTGTTGCAAATTGAGAATTTGTAAGGCTCGCTTGATTTTTACCATTTACGGTAACCAAGTTTCTCCACTGGCTTGAGTTTTGAGAAGAAGTGTTGTCAAACAACTCCTTACCATCTCCATAAGTATAAGCCGCACTAGCTCCGAAACCATTTTGTACTGGTTTAGTCAAAGTAAATGTAGCGTTATAGGAATAACCCTTATTCGTATTAGTTCCTAGGTAGATTGCTGTATAATCTCCAACAATTCTATTTCGGCTGTAGAATGGACGATTGTCGGCACCATTTAGTGTACCAACTGGCGCACCTATGTTGACGTTTTCATATTGTACGTTGCTCAAAACATCGTTATACAAGAAGTCTGCAGATGCAATCAATCCCCAAACACCTAACTCTTGATCAACTCCAAGATTGTATTTTAATACTTGAGGTAGTTTGAAATCTGGAGCGAAGAGGTCAATCTGACCACCTAGCTCACCACTACCTGGAGCTGCGCCGTTACCGATAGGCTGGTTTGCAGGATCTCCTACAAATTGTACACCACCTGGGAAATTTCTTTCATCAACACCTCCAATAGAAACACCATTGTTGTTGTAAGTTCCACCTGGCCATACTAAAGGTATTCTTGAAGTAAACACTCCAATTCCACCACGTATTTGCGTTGATCTATCTCCATTAACATCCCAGTTGATTCCTAAACGAGGAGCTACGTGTATTTGGCTCTTAATTGGTTTACCTACTCTAGCGCCTTGCAAGTCTTTTCCAGCAGCTTCAAGTACAGCTACTGAATTATTATTGAAGTCTTCGTTAACTGTTCCATCAGAGAAGAATGGTACATCAAAACGAACTCCGTAAGTCATGGTAAAGTTATCAGTCAAACTCCATGCATCTTGTGCGTAAACACCTATTTGAGAATAATTAAAGGCTGCTGCAGCGGCCTGAATATCATCACCAGAAGTTCCTACAGGATCAAGGAAAGAGTAACTGTAGTCATAGAATCTAGCATCTACCTCATTTCCTGGAGTTCCATCCAGATAAGTGTTGAAGTCTGCTAAACTTCTAAAGTTATATTGTCCAAAGTTTTGACGAACGAATACGTTACGTACATCAAAGTTTTCAAAGTTAGCTCCTAAGGTAATGTTGTGAGCACCTGACTGAATTTCAAAATTGTTGGTTACTGTAAATACTTCTTGTTCAAGAATGTTACCAGTTGAGAAAGCCTCAGAACCAAAGGTGATTCCTCCAGGTCCGTCACCTAACGATACACGTGGGAATGGGTTTCCAAGTGGATCACGGTTGTCATTAACTGTAGTATAACCAATAACCAAGTTATTAGACAGATTAGAACCGTTAGTAGTTCTCCATTCAAGAGTTGAAGAATTAGTTTCTGATGGGAAGAAAATACCAGCGTTACTAAAGTTAATACCACGCGGGCTACTCAGGCTTGGGCTTGCGTTTTCTGCGTTTACATAATTATGCTTTAGTGTAAAAGTATTTTGGTCATCAAGGTTAAAGTCAAGACGGATCGTGAATTTGTCAGATGTCAATGTTTCTGAACTATTACCAAAAGTTCCTGGATCATAACCATAAGTATTGATCAAACCTTGACGTAGTCCTTGAATATCAGCTAGTGTAGCGTTTCCTAGGTAGTCGTCAAAATTAAAGAATCTAGGAGTTTCTTCGTCTTGTCTTTCATAGTTTACAAAGAAGAACAACTTGTTTTCGATAATTGGACCACCAATTCTAGCTCCTACTAAAGTAGCAGTGAACTCATCAAGTTTTTCACGGTCATCAACGTCAAAACCTCCTGGTGTTTTACCAGCTAGATTTTCATTACGGTAGTAACCATAAGCACTACCTGAAAATTCGTTTGTTCCTGATCTTGTGATGGCATTTATCGTTCCACCTGCAAAACCAGATTGACGTACGTCAAATGGTGCTAAGTTTACAGAGAAAGATTCAATAGCATCCAGTGAAATAGGGTTTACACCTACTTGACCACCATTGGTTCCGCTTCCGGAAAGACCAAATGCATCATTCTGTACTGTACCGTCGATATAGAAAGAGTTATATCTGTTGTTTTGACCAGCAAGAGTAATAGCTCCACCTTCACTAACATCTGCCTCAGGAGTTTTTCTCAAAAGGTCAGCTATGTTACGAGTAGTAGTTGGAAGGGTGTTGATCTCACGAGTTGAGATATTAGTCTCTGGACCAGTCTTACCACTATCAAAAATACCGTTACGCTGTGCTTGAATAACGATCTCATCAAGAGCGTTAGTTGAGTCAGCTAGGTTTGCGTTGATTTGCTCTGATTCTCCTAATTGTAGGAAAATATTAGTTAGTGCAAGATCTTGCTTACCTACATAGGTAATTGTGATGTTGTAAGGACCACCTACACGCATGTTGTTGATGCGGTAATATCCTTCAATGTCTGTTACAGACCCATAGGTAGTACCTGTAGGTGTATGTATTGCAACGATAGTGGCTCCCAAAAGAGGTTCGTTTTCTCCTTCAAGAACGCGACCATTAATGGAAGATGTGGTTACACCTTGTCCCATGGAGGCCAGCGAGCTTAAAATAATTCCTAGAAAAAGGAAAATCTGTAAAGATTTGTTCATTATTGAAACGTTTTAGTTTAGATGCGGCAAAAGTAATCCGATTAAAACATTTCCAATATTAAGCTAACATTAAGAATTCAATAACTTATCAACCTTAACATGTTGATAAACTTGAAGTTACATTAATTTAGAATCAAAACGTTTAAGAAGTGCTGTAGTCGAGGCGTCATGTTCATTAAACCTTTTGGTTTTTAAGTCGTCGAGTATGCGATCTGCAAGAACTTTTCCCAGTTGAACACCCCATTGGTCATAGCTATAAATATTCCAGATCACACCTTCTACAAATATCTTGTGCTCAAACATAGCGATTAGTTTACCTAAACTTCTTGGGGTAAGCTCGTCGATAAGTAAGGTTGTTGAGGGACGATTGCCCTGAAATACCTTGAAAGGTTTCAGTTTTTTCTTTTCTTCAGTGCTCATGTTGCTTTTATCCAGATCTGCTTGAACTTCTTCTGCAGACTTGCCATTCATTAAAGCTTCGGTCTGTGCAAAGAAATTTGCCATGAGCTTTTGATGGTGTTCTGGTAGGTTGTGTTTCGCTTTCGCGAAAGCGATAAAATATATAGGTATCAGTTTAGTTCCCTGATGGAATAATTGGAAAAAAGCATGTTGCGAGTTGGTTCCAGGTTCTCCCCAAATGATATTGCCAGTCTGATAATCTACAAGTTCTCCATTTCTATCGACACCTTTACCATTACTTTCCATCATGGCCTGCTGCAGGTAGGATGGTAGTTTTTGTAGGTATTGAGTGTATGGAATGATCGCCTCGCTTTGAGCGTCAAAAAAGTTATTGTACCATGTCGTAAGTAAAGCCAACTGCACTGGGATATTATTATCCAGAGGTGTGTGCCTGAAATGTTCATCCATCTCATGGGCGCCATCGAGCAAGGATTGAAAATTTGAAGTACCTATTCCTAATGCAACAGAGATTCCAACGGTGCTCCAAAGTGAAAAGCGACCGCCTACCCAATCAAACATGGGAAAAATGTTCTCTTTCTCTACGCCAAATTCTACAGCCTTATCAATATTACTGCTTACAGCAATGAAATGCTTACCTACCGCTTCTTCAGAAAATTTATCCACGAACCATTTCCTAATGGTGGTAGAATTTGTAAGCGTTTCTTGTGTGGTAAACGACTTTGATACAATAACAAATAACGTCGTTGCAGGATTTATCTTTTTCAGGCTTTCATACACATGGTCCCCATCTACATTAGAAATGTAATGGACCTTAATATGATTATGATATGCTTCTAGCGCTTGATATACCATGGTAGGTCCCAGATCGCTACCGCCTATTCCTATACTTACAACAGTGTCAAAAGCTTCTCCACTGTGAGTAGTTAATGTACCGTCGACAATTTTGTCAACGTACTCAAACATTAATTTTTTACTGGCAAGTGCATCTTTGACATATGGCTTTACACTACCCGTTGCCTTTTCAAGAGGTGTGCGTAATGCGGTATGAAGTACCTCACGATCCTCAGTAAAGTTGATGCATTCACTACTATAATAAGAAGAAATTGCTGCTTCTAACTCACACTCTCTGGCTAGCTGCGTCAATGCGTCTTTTGTGGCGCGAGTCAAAAGGTTCTTTGACATATCCACATAAAAATCATCATCAATAATAGTAAAGTTCTCTGCCCTTGTTGGATTTTTATTGAAAGAATCCTTTAGGTCAAAATCTTTGAGGTTTTTATAATGTTCTTCAAGGATCTTCCAGGCAGAGGTTGTGGTTGGATTGATGTTTTTCATAAAACGGATTCTTCTTTGTAGGGCAGGTTGTCGATTTCAGTTTTTAAGGGAGCGATATAATCTTGATACATACCCATTTGATCTTTAGGTAATGGATCTGCGCTAGGAAGCTTTTGACCATAAGGATCTACCTGCTTTCCATTTACCCAAAATCTATAACATACATGTGGGCCAGTTGCCAGTCCAGTACTTCCTACGGTACCAATGGTTTGCCCTTGATCCACTCGTTGACCAACCTTGACCAATCTTTTGGTCATGTGTAAATATTGGGTTTCATAGGTAGCATTGTGACGCACCTTTACATAATTACCATTACCACGTGTGTATCCAGATTTAGTCACAACTCCGTTTGCAGTGGATACGATAGGTGTTCCATAACCTGCGGCATAATCTGTTCCTAAATGTGCTTTCCATCGTTTTTGAACTGGATGAAATCTATTGCCGCTATATCTACTGGATATACGGGTATAATTTACGGGAGCTTTCAAGAAGAAATTACGTAAAGTTTTCCCTTCATCATCATAATAATCGTGTACTCCTTTAATAGAATCAGTTACATAGTCAAAAGCATAGTAAGGCTTTCCTCTAGTTTCAAAAATGGCAACGTCAATTTTCTCAATCCCATCATATATGGTGTCATTGATAAAACGTTCCTGATAAATCATTTTGAATCTGTCGCCTTGCTGTAATTTGAAAAAGTCAATCGTCCATTTGTAGATATCGCTTAATTCCCAGATAGCGCTCATTCCAAGACCTTCTTCTTCCATTGCTTC
The DNA here is from genome assembly GCF_900101765.1 of Nonlabens sp. Hel1_33_55. Classification (NCBI taxonomy): domain Bacteria; kingdom Pseudomonadati; phylum Bacteroidota; class Flavobacteriia; order Flavobacteriales; family Flavobacteriaceae; genus Nonlabens; species Nonlabens sp. Hel1_33_55. Next base: position 2,234,717 of record NZ_LT627735.1, on the reverse strand, counting down.
TGATAAAGTAGAATTTACCACACCTGTAGCGGTTTTACGCTTTATGGTAACTGGATGAGCATCTTTGAAAGCGCTCATACCGTCGGTTAACTTTAAAATGATAAAGTCTTCACGGTTAGGTTCATAGATGAAGGCTGCAGGAGTGTTTGCTACGTCTTTACGCTTTAATATTTTAAATGGCTTTCCAGCCTGAATCTTACGTAACTCATAAATACTATCCATAGTCATCGCAGCTTCATAGGCACTTTGACCTTGAACCAAATGCGATGCAATAAGGTCGTTGAATGTATCTCCAGATTGTACAGTATCTTCTATTACAGTATAGTTGTTCAAGTCATAGCCGTATAAAATCTTAGGAACGATTTTGATAGGCGTAGCGATAGCCAATTCTACATTTTGATTATCCTGAGTACAAGAAAGTAGGCAAATACAAGCGGTTACTAGAGCAATTAATTTATTCATTCTATAGTAGAGGTATTAAAAGTGTGGTCAACCCATTGTTTGCCCCAGTTGGCATGCTCTTCTTGAGACCATAGCTTTGGGAAAAATGAGATACGCTGGAAACTAGGTGGTAAAAACTCTTTCCAGTTGGTCCCGCCGGTAGCTTGAACCGTACCGCCTTCCTTACGCAGATAGCGGTGCGCTGCTCCCATATGCATGAGTAACCAATTAATATTGACGTTTTGGTCCATTTTACGTAACTCTTCCTTCAATTCTGGTAATTTTTCAGAATCTGGAAGTCCTAGGTAACGTTGATAGATATTGCTATGCTCAACTTGCTCAGCAATTCTAAGGAACCTAGGTGTGTAACGTTTTTCAAACTGTTTTAGTGTAAGTGTTTTTTCACCAGTAGATTTATCAATCCCGCCTTTTTTCCAGTAAATATGTTGGAAAAGATCAGGTATGGTGGTCGATGTTTCGCTTTCGCGAAAGCGCGTTCGATCATCATAATTCACTAAATGTTCCACATTTGTAGCATACAATTCTATCATACGGAACTGCGCACTCTGGAAACCACTTGCTGGCAACAAAGACATTCTAAATTTGAGAAATTGCTCGCGCTCCATGCCTTTTATCATGACCTCAAAACTGTTGATCATGACCGTAAAATAGCGGTTGATGCGCTTGATCTTTTCTAAAAAATAGGTTCCTGTCAATTGCTCTTGCTCAATAACTTGCATTTGCTCATGAATCACCAGCTTGAAATAAAGCTCTGTAATTTGATGATATCCTATGAAAATCATCTCATCAGGAAAAGAGGTTGATGGAACCTGCAGGCTCAACAAAGTATCTAGCCTAATGTAATCCCAATAAGTAATGTATTGATCGTAAAGAAGGCCATCAAGATAGGAAAGCATGTCCTGCCCTGAATTTTTGAACTTTTTTTCTAGCAGTTGGATGCGTTCTGCGATTTCTGGAGAGATCTTTTCCGGCATTTAGGGGCATTGTAAGCTAGCAAATGTAAACAACCTATGGGATTTGGGTCCATAAGTTGTCGTTTAATCGTGAATTTTGAAGCTGTTAATGTTATTCGGCGATTTTCATGAAGGAGTGACTCAAACCTTTAAAAGCATCAAGGTCAGCTGTCAAGGATCCAACAGCAAGTTTTGCCTCAATTTTCAATGGTATTTTATTTTCGTCATCACTAATCCATACGGTGAGACTCTCTTCTTCTTCAAACACACGACCAGATTGAACATAGGGTCTGAATTTCAATGCTTTGATTTTGCCAAATTTCGTCTTCACGATCTCGCGTTCCAAAAACTTCATTTTGAAATCATAGTTCTCATTGTCAAAAAACATAGGTAAAATGAATTCATCTCCATTTTGAAGATTGTTATGATCAACGATATTTCGAAGGTGATAAAATGAAGAAATCATATCCTGAGTACCAGGTTTGATGTCCATGGTATTCACTCTATTTTTCTTTTTATTGTTAACCACGGCCTTGCCTGTATCGTGGTTAAAATCAATCTGGATATCCTTGGTATGTCCACCTTCATCAATATCGCGAATGAATCTATACGGTTTTCCTGATTTGCGATCTACGTAACTTTCATAGCGATCATCCACCTTAAAGAAAAGATGCATTAAACCTGTAGATTCACCTTTTCCCTTTAAATGATACACATCCTTGCCATTGAGTTTTTTATCCTCAACCTGCAGCGTTGCATAACTGGCATTGAACATACCATAATGAATACGAAATTTGAACCATTCACCAGATTTATAAGCCTGTTCAATTTTTGTATTTGAAGTAGGCGGTATGTAAGCAACACTCACTAAAGTGACTGCTAGCAATAAGAGTATTAGTTTCTTCATCGTTTTTTGCAACTAACCATTTATGGTGTTACAAGTTATCAATTACAAATGCCATTCCAAAATGATTACAACGTGCCACGTAATGCCTGCTCGCGTTCGATTGCCTCAAACAATGCTTTGAAATTCCCAACGCCAAATGACTGTGCTCCCTTTCTCTGTATGACCTCAAAGAACATGGTTGGACGATCCACGATGGTTTTGGTAAATAATTGAAGTAGGTAGCCTTCTTCATCGCGGTCGATCAAAATGCCATGTTTTTTAAGTACTTCAACATCTTCATCAATCTCGCCCACGCGATCCAACAAGTCATCATAGTACTCATCAGGAACGTAGAGAAATTCAACACCACGATCACGCATAGCGCTTACCGTTTTTACAATATCGTCTGTGGCCACAGCGATATGCTGCACTCCAGGACCATTATAAAAGTCAAGGTATTCTTCTATCTGTGATTTCTTTTTTCCTTTAGCAGGTTCATTGATGGGAAATTTGACACGGCCATTGCCGTTGCTCATCACCTTGCTCATCAACGCCGTGTACTCAGTAGCAATATCGTCGTCTGCAAAAGAGATGATTTGGGCAAACCCCATCACCTCGCCATAAAATTTACACCAGGTATTCATTTCATCCCAACCTACATTACCCACCATGTGGTCAATGAATTTCAGACCAACTGGTTCTGGATTGTAGTGACTTTCCCATTTTTTGAAACCTGGCAAAAAGGTGCCATTGTAGTTTTTACGTTCAACAAACATATGAACCGTCTCACCGTAGGTATAGATTCCAGATCTAATTACCTCGCCGTGCTCATCGGTTTCTTTTGTTGGTTCTTGATAGGGCTTTGCGCCACGTTTGGTGGTTTCTTCAAATGCTTTGGTTGCATCTTCTACCCATAATGCTACGAACTTTACACCATCACCATGCTCATCAATGTGTCGATTGATGTCGCCACCTTTTTGCAGCGGCGTGGTCAAAACCAATCTTATTTTTCCCTGTTGCAACACATAGGAAACTCTATCCTTGATTCCAGTTTCAAGACCTGCATAGGCAAGCGATTGAAAGCCAAAAGCCGTTTTGTAAAAATGAGCTGCCTGTTTTGCATTCCCAACGTATAATTCCACGTAGTCAGTTCCCAGAAGCGGCAGAAAATCTTCGGCTTCCTTGAATAGTTTTTTTAGGCTGTATTCTGTATTTCCTAGGTCTTTGAGGTTTTTTATTTCTGCTGGCATAATGAATTTTCTTTTTTGATAATTAAGGTCGTGAGATTGATGATAAGCATTTGGGCGTTTCCTCGGCTTAGGCCTCGGTCGGGCTATTCATTACGATCTTTTTAATAGCGCCTGTTGCGGCATTAAAAAGGATCTTCATTTCTATCCCTAACGCTAGACTATTCTGGTCTTGTTTTCAACATGTGGTTAAACTGGCCAGAATATCATTATCACATTACCACATCGCTCTACCGTGAACAAAAAGAATTTCTTTCATATAAATCAAGCGTTAAATTGAATCGTTGTATTGATCGTATTCTTCGACTTCAATAACTTGATCACCAGTGGCTGTGCTGTCCACTGCATCTTCATATTTCCAAGTGTCTATTTCGTCAGAAGAATCCATTGCATCTTCGTTTTCAAATTGTTCTATTTGCCTTTTTTCCCACTCGTCAAAATAAGTTTCTGGATTGAACAGACTCGCTCCAAATATAAATAGGCCTATAATCAATAAAATACCCACCAGAATAGTACAAATCATATTCATTATTAGACCGGTATTTACATTGCTATAACTTTTAGCGAGATATGCTTCAGGGTTATTTAGGTAGGCTTTCTTACTTTTTGCTGCCCAAATCCACCCAATTAGACTCAAGATCAATACCGGTATCGCAAGAACACCGCAACAGCATCCAGTGATCACAACGACAACTGATATAATACCTATAACTAATGCTCCTGGATCTGCTGATAGTTTACTTATCGTCTGGTTAACTGAAGTATTGTGTAAGTTTTCTTCCATTATATTTTCGGGTTGGTTTGTTGTTTGGTTAATCGTTTAGTCTTTTAATGATCCAACCAACTCTTATGGTAGGTATCATCTGCGATTGCTAGACCTGCTTTAGTCACTTTTAACGGTTTGAAAGTGTCAACCATTACGGCAAGCTCCTCAGTTTCCGTCTGACCTATGCTGCGTTCAACGGCTCCTGGGTGTGGTCCATGTGGTATTCCTGCAGGATGTAAAGAAATATGGCCTTTCTCAATGTCGTTGCGGCTCATAAAATCTCCATCTACATAATATAACACTTCATCACTGTCAATATTACTGTGATTATACGGCGCTGGTATACTGTCCGGATGGTAATCGTATTTTCTGGGAACAAAACTACATACTACAAACGCATCCGTTTCAAAAGTCTGATGTACTGGTGGCGGCTGGTGAATGCGTCCTGTTATGGGTTCAAAATCATGGATTGAAAAAGCATATGGATAATTATATCCATCATATCCTACTACATCAAAAGGATGCGAGGCATAAACCATATTGAAAATCTCATCTTGTTTTTTGATTTTTATCAGAAACTCTCCTTTTTCATCATGGGTTTCCAATTCTTCTGGCCTGCGCAAGTCGCGCTCACAAAACGGAGAATGCTCCAACAATTGCCCGAACCAGTTGCGATAACGCTTAGGCGTGTAAATAGGTCTGCGACTTTCAACAATAAATAACCGATTCACGGCCGTGTCAAAATCAATTTGATAAATCACACCACGAGGTATCAAAAGGTAATCGCCATAGGAAAATTTAAGATTCCCTAAGTGTGTGCGCAACACGCCAGACCCTTGATGAACAAATAGCAGTTCATCACTATCTGCATTTTTGTAGAAGTAATCGCGTAATGATTCCTGTGGTGCAGCGAGTAATATCTGGACATCGCTGTTCATCAAGATACAAGTTCTACTATCCAGATAATCGGGTTGTGGTGGCACTTGAAAGCCTTTTAATCGGTAGGATTTGAGATGGTTTTCCAGTGCGATTTCTGGCTTTACAGAATAACTTCCTTGAATTTCCTTAACCATCGTTGGACGATCCTCGTGATAGGAGTTGGTGTACATTCCATCAAATCCTATGGTTCCAAAAAGCTGCTCATAATATAGCGATCCATCTGGCTTTCTAAAAACCGTGTGGCGCTTGTGCGGTATGGATCCCATTTTGTGATAGAAAGGCATAGAATATTGTTTTACTCGTAAATTTCGGAAATTCCACAGACCATTCCATAGAAATTACTGCTAATAAGATGCAAAATTCTTTGAATTGTTACGATGATTTGAAGTATATCGCTTTCGCGAAAGCGTAACAGCTACAAAATATCAAAAATCAAAACCTAGTCTCACGTAAAATTCTCCATCATCCTGTTGCGGGCTAAAGCTGTATTTGAGCTCCACAGGACCTAAAAAGGTTTCAATACCGTATCCTACCGCAAACCCAGAATATCTGGCGTTACTAAACCAGTCATCCAACTCAAACAGATCATCATCAATACTGGCAAAGTTGGCACTGAAGTTTACATGATTCTTACGGAATATCTCATAATCGACATCAAAGACAGTCCTGATCATCGTATTGCCGCTCAAACTAATAAAATCATAACCGTAAAAAGGTAAAATGTTATTGATGCGTTTTGCGCCATAACCACCTAGTACAAAATCCAGTGAAGAAGTCTGCGGGTTCCCAATGGATACACCTACATGAGCCAGCGCCTGAAGGCTCAACTTTCCAAAGGATCTTGCATGTCCTACCTGCAACTGTGCGATAGAGTATTCATCAAAATTTTCCTGGAAAACATCATTATATAGATAAAGGTGAAAGTCGCCATCCACATACCATCCAGATGATGGGAAGAATGCATTGTCATAGGTATCCAGCAATAACTTTCCGTAAACGCTACCGGTAGTACTGTTTTCAAAATCAGTGCGCGTGGTCAGTGCATCTTCAGTGGTAAGCGTGTTGGTAAAAATATCAAGAGATTTGAGTTCTGCTCCAGCAGTAACATTAAAGCCACGATCCAGCCTGGTTTGTAAATAGAATTGCTGGGTCCAGTCATCATACTCCAGCTCTAAACTATTAATATTTGGCGGAAAAGTGCCACCTATAGCGCGCAGGAAGCTGGTGGGAATCGCTTTTTCAAATTGGGTAAATTCACTGTGCAGTCCTATGGACCAGTAGTTTCCTTTATCGATATAATAATCTGCAGCATACCTCACATTGTCACCTAGAATCACATCAAACGACACCTGATCATTATTGAATAGAATACTCTTACGGCTCAGGTTGACGAGCGCGGCACTACGTAACAATTCATCATAGTGTAGACCAAATCGCAAGTAATTGCGCACTGTAGATTCTTCAACACTAACATCTAGTTGTATACCGTTTTCACCTGGTTTTAATTCATAATTAATTTTAGAGAAATTATTGGTCGCCTGTAAGTTGTTCACTCCATTTTTAATATTCTCATAAGTAGTAAATCCTGGCGTCGTCAGCTTGAATTTGCCTATGATAAAAGATCTACTGTATCGTTCATTTCCCTCAATGGTAATTCCAGATAAATACAATCGATCCTGTGATTGTACTTTAAGCGGCGGTCGCTGATAATCGTCCGTCGCATAATTTACTATGCTATCACTAAATTTTCTGGTGGCGATAGCACCTTCTTCAATAATACCGGCGCCTTGGTCAAATGATATCACGCTATAATCATCAATTTTAGGCGTGATGTAGATATCTGTTTTAGGAGCTTTAATCTTCATATCGTTGATCGTCCTAAAATTATTGATCTGTGTTAGAATCCCAAAAGCGCTATTGAGTTCATCGAGTGATTTTAGATCATCCTGAACATCGACGCCTATGATGATGTCCATGCCTTTGGCTCTTAATTTCTCTACTGGATAATTATCAGTCACGCCGCCATCAATCAATATCATATCGCCTATTTGGACTGGTCCCAGCAATGAAGGAAGAGCACCGCTAGCATTGACTGCTCTGGGCAGGTAACCGGAATCTAGGACCACTTCTTCGCCGTTTGCAATATTTGTTGCAATACAAAAGAAAGGAATAGGCAATTCAGAAAAATCCTCGACGTCATTTACATGTGATAGTAATTGAGACATCAGATTGTAAACATTTTGACCTTTACTGAGCGAGCTGGGCAGACTTACCTTAAAATCCTTAAATGGTAGAGTCACCGCATAGCGCTCATTTTGTTTGCGTTCGTAGTAGGTTTTGGCACTGCGAGGTATCTCGTCTACAATGAGCTGGTTAAAATTGGTCACCTCAAAAATGGAGTCGATTTGATGACCGGTATAACCACTCGCATAAAGCGATCCTATGATCGCACCCATGCTGGTGCCAGCAATGTAATCCACTTTGATTCCCAATGAATCAATGACTTTTAAGGCTCCAATGTGGGCAAGACCTTTTGCGCCACCACCAGATAGCACGACGCCTATTTTTTGTTTTTTGGGAAGTTGGGATTGTTGCGCTTGTAAGTAGTTCGCTTTCGCGAAAGCGAGAACCATCAACACCACCAATATCCTATTCTTCTTCACTATAGAAGTCAATTATTTTTTGTGCCCTGCTGGTGCCTACAATAGATTCCAGCTCTTGTTTAGTCGCTTCCTTAACGCGTTTTACAGATCTAAAGTGCCTCAATAATTCTACCGTGGTTTTTTCACCAATTCCAGGGATTTCATCCAACTCTGTTTCTATGGCCTGCTTACTGCGTTTATTCCTGTGATGATTGATCCCAAAACGGTGCGCCTCATTACGCATTTGTTGTATAACCTTCAAGGTTTCAGAGCGTTTGTCCAGATATAAAGGTACGGGATCGTTGGGATAAAACAGCTCTTCCAGTCGTTTTGCAATACCTATGATAGGAACTTTACCTCTCAATCCCAATCGTTCTAGTGCGGTCACACCGCTGGATAATTGACCTTTACCACCATCCACTATTACCAATTGCGGCAATGGTTCATCTTCTTCCAGCAGTCTGCGGTAGCGCCGATAAACAACCTCTTCCATACTGGCAAAATCATCTGGACCATCAACCGTTTTTATGTTGAAATGGCGGTAATCATTTTTGCTGGGTTTGCCGTTCTTGAAAACCACGCAAGCTGCAACAGGATTGGTTCCCTGTATGTTTGAATTGTCAAAGCATTCCATGTGTCTAGGTTCTTCATCCAGACGCAAATCGGCTTTCATTTGTGCCATTAATCTGTTCACATGGCGGTCTGGATCAACAATCTTAATCGTCTTGAATTGTTCCTGACGGAAGAATTTTGCGTTGCGTTCTGATAATTCAACCACTCGTTTTTTATCGCCCAGTTTGGGTACCGTGACCTTTATCAAATCACCTAAATCCACAGGAAACTGCGCGTAAATTTCGTTGCTCTGGGAATCAAATCGTGTGCGTAATTCTACAATAGCGAGCTCCAGTAATTCTTTATCAGTCTCGTCCAGTTGTTTTTTGAGTTCCATAGTATGTGATCTGGTGATGGAACCATGGTTGATCTGCAGGTAATTAACATAGCCAGCAGCCTCATCACTCACGATGGTAAAAATATCGACATTGGAAATGTTGGGATTTACTACGGTGGATTTTGTCTGGTATCTGGTGAGAATGTCCAATTTATCTTTGATACGCTGGGCATCTTCAAACTCCATTTTTTCTGCATGTTCTTTCATGGAATTGTGAAAATGATTCACGGCATCCTTGAAATCTCCCTTGACTATGTTGCGTATGGCTTCAATATTTCTGTTGTAAGCTGCTTCACTTTGCAGTCCTACACATGGACCTTTGCAGTTGCCTATGTGATATTCAAGGCACAATTTGTACTTGCCAGCCTGAATCTTATCTTCCTGCAAATCGTATTTACAAGTTCTTATCGGGTATAGACTTTTAACCAACTCCATGAGTGTTCGCACTGTCCTTACGCTCGTGTATGGCCCATAATATTCGCTACCATCCTTAATCATTTTTCGAGTTAGAAAAATACGCGGGAATCGCTCATTTTTAATGCATAACCATGGATACGTCTTATCATCCCTAAGCATGATATTGAACTTGGGATTTCTGGATTTTATAAGACTGTTTTCAAGTAAGAGCGCATCTGTTTCCGTTTGCACGACGATGTGTTCGATTCGTGCAATCTTCTTGACCATAGTCCTGATGCGGAAACTATCATGACTTTTGGTAAAATAGGAGGAGACTCTTTTCTTGATCTTTTTGGCCTTTCCTACATAGAGCAATCTGTCGGTTTTATCAAAATAGAGATAGACGCCTGGCGAGAGTGGCAGTGTTTTTATTTGAACCTCTAATGGTGGTACTTCCATAGCAATGTAAAGGTATTGATTAAAGTGGATTGCTTTTTAAAGGATTTCCTAATTCAATGACTGCAAATACGATTGATTCTTCATCTTATGACGTCAGGATTCTTAAAGAAATGTGAGTTGTTGTGCCTTGAAAATCCCTTATCGTATTTTAGAGTAAAATGGAAAAGATGGCAAAGTTTAGCGAAATAGTAAATGATGAAGTACCGGTACTTGTAGACTTTTTTGCAACCTGGTGTGGTCCATGTCAGACCATGATGCCGGTATTGGAACAACTCAAAAAAGAACTGGGCGATGAGGTCAAGATTATCAAAGTTGATGTAGATAAAAACAAACCACTAGCGACACAATTTAATGTACGTGGCGTTCCTGCCTTTTTGATATTTAAGAATGGCAAGCAAGTCTGGCGTGGCGGTGGTGTCCAGCCCATTAGTGATTTGAGACACCAGATTCAAAACGCATAATTATGAATGGTAAAAAGAATGTTTTCGGGAAACCGTTGATGGGTTGTTGTACAGATCCAATGACGGGATTTTATAGAGATGGTTATTGTAGAACCTCAAATGCCGATACTGGCACACACGTGGTTTGCGCTATAATGACTAAAGAATTTTTGGAATATACTAAATCCAAAGGCAACGATCTTTCCACACCCATTCCCGAATATCGATTTCCGGGATTGAAACCTGACGATAAATGGTGTCTGTGTATAAGCCGCTGGCTAGAGGCAGAAAAAGCTGGTGTTGCACCGCTAATTGATCTAGATGCAACGGATGAAAAAGCATTGGAATACACAAATATTCACGTCCTTAAAACCTATGCAGAATGAGCCGCGGATTTGTAAAAGAAGGCGATCAGGAAGAACCAGTAGTTATACCACAAAGAGCGATCCTGCCTGATGGTGTAATTAATTATGTAACACCTCAAGGCTATGAGCAACTATCAAATGAGCTGGAAGAATTGGAAAAGGAATTGGGCGAATTAAGCAATGAAAATGAAACTGATCTGCGCAGATCCCAAACCTTGATTCATGGTAAAATTAAATTACTAAAAGAAAGGATCGCTAGCGTTAGAATCTTGAAACCAGAAGATCAGGCTCAAGACGAAGTTAGATTTGGCGCAACAGTAGTGTTTAAAAATCAAGCGTTAAAATCCAAGCAAACAATCACCATTGTTGGAGTAGATGAAGCAGATGTTTCACAAGGTAAAATAGCATTTAACACACCTATTGCTCGCGCACTGGCAGGAGCTCATAAAAGCGAGGTTGTAGATTTCAAACTAGGGAATGAAGTCAGAAAATTAGAGGTGCTGGAGATCAGTTACCTCCAGTGATTTTTCTTCAAATTAGTAGCGGCGATAATGACATCCATTCTCGAGATCTGACCTATCAATTTACCGTTTTCAATAACTGGAAAGCGACGGTGACCTGATTTTAAGAATCGGCCAGCGGCGTCAAATATATCAGCTTCTGCATCTATGGTAGCGACCTGGCTGCTCATATAATCTTGAACCGTTTTATCGCCTACCGGCATATTGTGGTAACGACTATCGCCTATCACCTGCATCAAATCTGTATCGCTAATGATACCTATAAGGTTGCCAGCTTCATCTGTCACGGGACCACCAGTAATCCTTTGTTTAAGAATGATTTCCATCACTTCATTGATACTCTGGTCTGGAGAAAACGTGATAAGCTTGCGCTTCATATAATCCTTTACACGTATGGATTCCCTTTTATCTTCTTTAACCTCAGACCTGCGGCCCATAAAACTTTTGATACCCATAACGAATTGTTTAAAAACAGAACCAGTAAGTTAAGAAATTTGTAGACATATTGTAAAATAATTACGTTATCTCTTTTTTATTAGGATAGATTTTAAGGAGTTCGCTTTCGCGAAAGCGCAATAACCACACAAATTATCTACAACAATCGGTCTTGATTATAATTTAGAATCATTTTCAATACGTCGCTGCACACCTTATATTTGTAGTAATTGAAACGAGATATGAAGATAGAAAAAAGTGCCGTCCTTAAAGTGTTAGAAACCATAAGCGTACCTGGCGAAGGTCAAAATATGGTAGAGAGTGGTGCGGTGAAAAATGTACTGGTTTTTGGCGATGAGGTCATTGTTGATATTACCATTACCAACCCTGCATTACAGGCAAAAAAGAAAACGGAAAGCTCCATTCAACAAGTTATTAAAGAGAATATTTCTGATAAGGCTCAGGTCAAGGTGAACTTGAAAGTTGAGGCACCAGTAAAGGCCAACAATGCCCCAGAAATTAAAGGAAAACCTATTCCAGGGATTGACAATATTATCGCTATCGCTTCTGGAAAAGGTGGCGTTGGGAAATCTACGGTTACCGCAAATCTAGCTGTGACTCTTGCAAAAATGGGTTTCAAAGTAGGTTTGCTGGATGCAGATATTTATGGCCCATCTGCTACGATTATGTTTGATGTAGTCAATGAGAGACCGTTGTCTGTTAATGTTGATGGCAAGTCAAAAATGAAACCCGTAGAAAGCTATGGTGTAAAAGTTCTTAGCATTGGCTTTTTTACAAAATTGGATCAAGCCGTTGTATGGCGTGGACCGATGGCTAGCAAAGCCTTGAACCAAATGATATTTGATGCAGATTGGGGAAAACTTGACTTCTTGCTAGTAGATCTACCTCCAGGAACTGGAGATATTCACTTGAGCATTATGCAGGCATTGCCATTGACTGGAGCTGTTGTAGTCAGTACACCACAAACCGTTGCACTGGCAGATGCTCGCAAGGGTGTTGCGATGTTCCAGCAGGAAAGCATCAATGTACCTGTGTTGGGAATTATTGAGAACATGGCATATTTCACGCCACCAGAATTACCAGAAAAAAAATACCATATCTTCGGTCAACATGGTGCAAAACACCTTGCGGAAGATCTTGACATACCATTTTTAGGAGAACTTCCTTTGATCCAGAGCATACGTGAAGCTGGCGATGTTGGTAGACCAGCAGCATTACAGGATGGAACTGAGATAGAGAAATCCTTTATCGATATTACCAGAAATGTGGTGACAGAAACCGTGCGACGCAACGACCAAATGCCACCTACTGAGGCTGTCAAAATCACAACAATGGCAGGTTGTAGTCCCGTTAATAAAAAACAATAATGAACGATACCGAATTAAAAGCAGCAGTAGAAGCAGGACTTGAGGAAATCAGACCATTTCTCCAGCGTGATGGTGGTGATATAGAATTGGTTTCCATCGAGAATGGGACTGATGTGAAGGTTCGGTTATTGGGAACTTGTGTAGGTTGTCACGTGAACCAGATGACACTCAAATCTGGAGTGGAATTAACGGTTAAAAAACACGCACCCCAAATCAAAACGGTGGTTGATATATCTAATATGGTAGAAAAAGAAGATTACCGCGATCACATCGACACACAAAATTAGTAGCCTTTTTACTAAGCTAGCTCTTCCAAAATACCAGTAAATAATTTGTATCTGCTTTCAAGTGCTTGTTTACTTACAGTGGTAGCTTCATTCCATTTCTTTTCATCATCGCCACATAAAAGAGCGACCATTTTGTGGGCCATGGGTCCATGCTCATCACCATCCAGCTCGATATGTCGATCAAAATAATATTTGATTTTAGACAAGTCGATGGATACTTCAGATTTTTCTAATCCGCCAATGATTTCTGTAAACATTTCTGGAATCAGGTCCTCACGACCATAGGTGAACGCAGCCGCAATTTCGTGAGACTTACCACGCTGAATGACCTCAAAAGTAGTGGCAAGAAACTGGCTAACGTGAGCAGACAACTGATCAGTTTTTGTAATCGCTAGAACCTTGCCTATGGAAGCCCAACTATTGATTTGCTGTTCTACATCTTTAGTGTCAATTCCAGCGGCTTGCATGGCATCCAGATACATTTCGTAATGGCTCATGCGATCACCATCTGCATCTTGGTCGGTTTCTTCGGCGAGTACTATTTCATTAATCAAGTATCTCAACTGCGTGTTCCCAACCGGTTGCCAAGGTAGTGTTGTACAAGTCAGTTGTTGCTGCAAAGCCTTAAGGAGAGACATAAAATCCCATACAGCATAGACGTGCGATTGCATAAACGCCTGTAAATGCTCTGTATTTTTTATGGACGTATAAAGTGGATGTTGAAGTAACCGCTTTCGCGAAAGCGAGATCGCCTCATTCAATGTCTCTTGCATGATTCTTTTTTGCAAAAATAATCGCTGGTTGCAAGAAAGAGCGATCTAAAATATCGTTTAGGATAGGATTAACTAGAACGTGTAGCCTATTTGAAATGTAGGTAATGGCAATACGAATTCTTGATCGAATTCATTTTTACCATAAAATATTCCAGCTTCAAAATTAAGGTGCCAATGATCACCATAAGTACGTTGCAGTCCATATATGAATCCAGTTAAGTTGGCCTCATTACTATTTAAATTACCAAAATCACTGAAATATTGAGTAGTTTTTATCCCAATGAAATTGCCGCTATTATACTTAATTGATTTCCCTAATTCCAATCTTCTTTTGAAGTTGGTATAGTATCTGGCTTGGAGGTCTATGAATGGAATCACTGTGAAACCGCTTGTTCCACTATTGAATTCTGTTTCTCTACCCAAGTATAGTGGAACACCACCAAGGTTTGCCAAAACTGAAAGATCTTTATAAACGTCTTTCTCAACCTCTATACCTAGCGGTAAAATTTGCAACCGATAAATAGTCTCATCTTGAAAATCAGATCTTGAAAGGTTTTGATCTAGATCTTGTGCAAAGGAAATTGTGGATAGCATTATTGCTATCGCTGGAATAATTATAGATTTCATTGAGAAATTTGTTTGGTTGACAGAATTCTCATCAAACATGATGCCTTTGCTGAAGGATTATCTTGAACTATTCTAGGAAAGTCAAAAAGCTGATTCATTTGAATCAGCTGAGGATCTAGAAATACTAGATTTATTGGCGTTCTAACGTATAAGTTCCTTGTGCCTCATAGCGGTAGTCTGTTTCGGCTTCAATTATTTCAAAAAACAAATCAAACCCGTTGCTGGAGAAGTTATTAATTGTGGTTACCGCACCATCACTTTCGGATAAAATTAAGGAGCTTCCATCAATAGAATAACGACCGCTAATATCCAGGTCAGATGTTTCAACTTCTGTATACATTGTGCCATTCTCAGTATATACTGCAGTGGTTGTAAATGTCCCACTTGAGGAAATACGACCATCCTCTGTAAATGAAATGGTAACATTGTTGAAATCACTACCATCAAGAGTAAATGTTTCAACCGTCGTTTGACCATTAAATGTATCGGTCTCTGAACCACTCGCACTCAAGGCAGTCACATTATATGTGCCTGCTAGGTTTGCCATAGTCAATTCATTGGGATCTGTAGTCCCACCATCATCATCTTCCTCTGTGCACGAGAATATAAATAAGGATAGAATTACTAGACCAAATACTTTCAAATTTTTCATGTAGTGTTTTTAGATTTTCAAATAAACATAAAATCCCTTTAAATAAAGAAAGGGATTTGTGAGTATTAAAAAAATTTAAGGCAAAGTCTTAATTAAAAGCATTCTCACCGGTGATATCCAGACCAGTAATCAATAAATGAATATCGTGCGTTCCTTCATAGGTAATAACACTTTCAAGATTCATGCTGTGGCGCATAATGCTGTACTCACCAGTTATTCCCATGCCGCCTAGAATCTGTCGGGCTTCGCGAGCGATGTTGATCGCAATTTCAACGTTGTTTCTTTTAGCCATGGAGATTTGTGCACTGGTGGCTTTACCTTCTTCACGCAATACACCTAATCGCCATGCGAGCAGTTGTGCTTTGGTGATTTCGGTAATCATCTCGGCTAGTTTTTTTTGTTGTAGCTGGAATCCAGCAATGGGTTTGCCAAATTGCTTTCTTTCCTTAGCATACCGCAACGCCGTATCATAGCAATCCATGGCAGCACCTATCGCGCCCCAAGCAATACCAAAACGAGCGCTGTCCAAACAGCTCAACGGCGCTCCCAATCCAGAGCGACCCGGCAGAATATTAGCCTTGGGAACTTTTACATCCTGAAAAATCAGTTCGCCGGTAGCACTTGCACGCAACGACCATTTGTTATGCGTTTCTGGAGTAGTAAATCCTTCCATGCCACGCTCCACGATCACTCCATGGATACGGTTGTTTTCATCTTTTGCCCAGACCACAGCCACATCACAAAACGGACTGTTCGAGATCCAAAGCTTTGCACCATTTAAAATCACGTGATCGCCAGCATCTTTGAATCGGGTAACCATGCTTCCAGGATCAGAACCGTGATCAGGTTCAGTCAACCCAAAGGATCCCATAAATTCGCCGCTGGCAAGCTTAGGTAAGAACTTGGTTTTCTGCTCCTCGCTACCATATTTCCAGATAGGATACATCACCAATGAGGATTGAACAGATGCCGTGGAACGTACACCGCTATCACCGCGTTCCAGTTCCTGCATGATCAATCCGTAAGAAATCTGATCCAGTCCAGGACCGCCATATTCTTCTGGAATATAAGGGCCAAAAGCGCCTATAGATGCCAGCCCAGGAATAATACTTTTAGGAAATTCGGCTTTTTGCGCTGCCTCTTCAATAATAGGAGACACATCACGCTTTACCCATTCACGTGCCGCATCACGTATCATCTTGTGCTCCTCAGTCAGCAAATCGTCTAACTGATAATAATCCGGTGCTTCAAATAAGTCAGGTTTCATAGGTGTTTTTTTAGCGATGGTCGCAAAGTGCAGACCTCTGTAAATATAAGATTCCTATGCAGCTCCTTAAAACTCCTGCTACATTTTCAGATAGAAATCCTTAGTAAGTTCAATGTACTCCTTAGTGTAGTCGTGACGCGATTTTTCTATTACAAGATGTTCGACTTTACAATCAGCGACAGGGTTATTTGTAGAAGTGGCTGTTGAGATATCGCTTTCGCGAAAGCGGAACTCCATCAAAACTCTTTTTACAGGACTATCTGCAATACCACGTACATAGGTTTTGCGGACTGGTGTTAGCTGAAAGTGATCTGTAATTTTCAAGAACTTTTCTTCACGATTTGAAGGGATGACACAAGCAAAAGTCCCGTCAGTTTCCAGTAATTGATAAACGCCATAGACCAACTCTTCAAATGGTAGCGCATCATCAAAGCGAGCTTGTTGCCGCTTTTCATCCACTAAATCATCATCTCTTTCAAGCCGGCCATCAAAAAATGGTGGGTTTGAAACGATTAAATCATAACGATCTTCAACCTCCTTATAGAATTCCTGAAAGGCAGCATGATAACAGAATAAACGATCACCATAAGGACTATTCTCAAAATTCGCCGTCGCTTGCTCAAAAGCTGCATCATCAATCTCAATGGCGTCAACCTGAGCATTAGAAAATCGCTGTGCCATCATGAGCGCAATCACACCAGTTCCTGTTCCTATGTCAAGTATGGAATAAGGCTTTTCATTTGGATCTGTCCATGCGCCCAGCAATACAGCATCAGTGCCTATTTTTTGTGCACATTGATCTTGAGCGACTTCAAATTGCTTGAATTTAAAGGTGCTCATAATTACGATAGAATTTAGGAAATGTAAAGGTCAATCAATCCCTCAGGTGTATTGACGGTAATGATTTTATTCTCACGATCTACCTTTTCAATAAACTCGTCATTGATGGGAATAAGAACTTCATCGCCATTATGATCAACTTCAAATAAGGCTTGTGAGGTGGTGTCGTTTACACCTGTGATGGTGCCAACGCTTCCATATTCTGTGTCTATGATCTCATAACCTACAACTTCATGAAAGTAGAACTGAGTGCCTTCCAATTTAGGTAGAACAGTCAACGGTAAATACAACTCTCTTTTCATCAAGCTGTCTGCCATAGGCTCATCATCTACATCTTCAAACTTAACGCGCAATAAAAGTGATTTATGAAGCTGACTACGTTCCACAAAAAATGGAACCAAGTTTTTACCGATTTCGATAAAAACTGATTCCATTTCTAGAAAAAGTTCCGGTTCATCTGTGTCTAGTTTGACTAACAGTTCACCCTTGAAACTAAATTTATTGACAATCGTGCCTACGTAGAAACAATCTTCTTTACGCATGGCTCAACGATTTATTCCTCTTCTTTAGAAGCATCAGCATCAGTAGCTGGAGCCTCCTCAGCAGCTGGCTCTTCAACCGCTTCTGGTTCTGGAGCATTTGCAGCGATACGAGCCTCGTTAACAGCTTTTTCTGCAGCAAGCGCTTCAGCAGCTTTCTTTTCTTCTTCTTTAGAAAGACCAGATGCTTTTGCAGCAATCTTTCCTTCTTTCTCTTCCATCCATGCGTTGAATTTCTCTTCCATCTGCTCTTCAGTGAAAGCACCTTTCTTCACACCACCTTTAAGGTGTTTCTTCATCATTACTCCTTTGTACCCTAGGATAGCACGAGCAGTGTCTGTAGGTTGAGCACCATTTTCCAACCACTGTACAGCGCCATCAACATCTAGGTTGATAGTTGCAGGGTTAGTATTAGGGTTGTACGTTCCTAATTTGTCAAGATATTTACCATCTCTTTTTGAACGTGAATCTGCAGCGACGATCCAGTAAAAAGGTTTTCCTTTCTTACCGTGTCTTTGAAGTCTGATTTTTACAGGCATAACATTAAATTTGTGGGTTCCCGACCCTGATTATTAATTTGAGGTTGCAAAAATACTATTATTTTAATTATCAGCAACGAGGCGTACTATTTTATTTACTTTTGAGTTATTACCTTGAACAACACGTGGAGAGCTATGAGAAAAACGTACCTATTATTGATGATGGCTTTGGGTCTATTTATTTCCTGTGAGGAAAATCTGGATAGGGACAATGTCCCAGCATTGCAGGCATCACGCAATGGAGAGTTTTTTGGAAGTGATCAAGTGAGCGTTACCAACAATACGGATGGTACGGTAACGATAGCAGGTGAGAATCCGCTAGAGAAGTTGCGATTTGTGCTCACATCTTCCAATCCTGGTATTTATGAATTAGGTCAAGGATCACCTAACGAAGCTGTTTATACATTCAATAACCAACAGCAATTCAGCACTAGAACAGGTGATAGTAATGGAACCGTAGTATTGTCTGCAAACACACCTGAAGGAACCGTTACTGGAGATTTTAGTTTTGTGAGTTACACTCCTAATGCTCAGGATACATTGACGATGCGCAAAGGAGTTATTTATCAAGTCCCTTTTGGTACTGAGGTAGGTTCTGATTTTGTCAATACGGTACGCGCGATGATTAATGGTACGGCACTAAATCCAACAACCGTTACTACTAACGCTGGATCTGATGTTGTGATCATAAATGCTAACAATTCCAATACTACGTTATTGTTGAGTTTCCCTCAAGATGTTGCCGTTGGAAGTTATGATATTACGCCTACTGGTAATTATCGCGCAAGTATCAGCAATAATGGAACTACAGCAGATGCTATTACTGGCACTATGGATATTACAATTGTAAATGCGGCTAGAGGTCAGTACAGTGGTATTTTTAGTTTTGAGACGGGACCACCATCTAACATTACCGTCACCCAAGGTTCGTTCACCGTAACGCTATAGTTTCAAAAAGATCCACTTCCCTCGATAATCAATAATAGCGTTGCTGGCGATTAGGAAATCTGCGCCTAATAATCCTTGAATAGAGCGCATGTTTTCTGCCTTTAGGGCACTATTGACAAAGCTCATATCCATAGAAAGCACGGTGATATCCTCATCATTCCATTCACCCAACTCCAACGTATTTTTGTGAGATATTCTTGGCCGCAAAGAACCGCTGGCAGTTCCTATTTGCTTATCCATAAACTCTGTGGTAAGTTGGAACTCCTTATAGAGTTCTTGATCCACACAGGTTGCGCTGGCGCCAGTATCGATGATAAATCTCCCAGAATATCCATTCAACAAAACTTTGGTAACAATGTGGCCACTTTTTTTTGACAAGCGCAAGCGATGCGCAATGTAACCTTGTTCCAAAAGTATTTTCTTGATTGATGCCATGTAGATATTTAAGGGTTCAAAGATAAGTTTGCTTTGTTTTGCTTTCGCGAAAGCGAAATGAAAAAGAAGTTTAAACTCATTTATATACCACGGAAACAAAACCACAATCATTTTAATAATGAGCTTGCTACCTTTGCCTCATGATTTTGACAGATACACATACTCATTTATATAGCGACCAATTTGATGAAGATCGCACGGCAATGGTCCAGCGAGCGATGGATGCTGGTGTGAAGCGGTTTTTCCTGCCCGCGATTGATTCTGAAACTACGGATGCCATGGTGCAACTGCAGCGTGAATTTCCAGATCATATTCATTTGATGGCAGGACTGCATCCTACTCATGTCAAGGAAAATTATCGAGAAGAATTAGATCATGTAGCCCAGCTTTTGGAAAATGGAAACTATGTCGCTATAGGTGAGATAGGAGTAGACCTTTATTGGGATAAGTCTACTAAAGAGATCCAGATGCAGGCATTTCATGAGCAGATTGAATGGGCACTGGAGCGTGATTTGCCTATTGTAATTCACTGCAGAGATGCTTTTGACGAGGTTTTTGAGGTTTTGGAACGATTTGACGGTCAAGGTCTAAAAGGAATATTCCATTGCTTTACAGGAACTTTAGAACAGGCGCAACGCGCCATTAAATGCGGAATGAAACTTGGAATAGGCGGAGTCGTTACCTTCAAAAATGGTAAGATTGATCAATTCCTGCATGAAATTGACCTAAAACATATTGTTCTTGAAACAGATGCGCCTTACTTATCGCCCACGCCATATCGCGGCAAACGTAATGAGAGTGCCTATTTGAAATTGGTAGCCGAAAAGGTGGCCACTATATATGACAAGACCCTAGCTGAAATAGCAGAGGTCACAACGTCAAATTCGTGTGAAGTGTTCGGTGTCTAGTGGAGAAGATGCTTATTTTTGAAATACTAGAATTCTGAGATTTGGCGATTTACGACGACATACGATTTTTCAATGATGAAGAGGTTTCCATTGCGCTGCAAAGTGCAGTGCGTCATCCTATGATAAAAACTCTTTTCAAATATACTTTTCCAGATAAGTCTGAAGAGGAGATTAAGGAAATAGTGCTGTCCTGTAATTCTATCAATGACTTCCAGCGTGATGTAATATCAGTTACTGTGGAGCGTATACTGGATGAAACGAGTGCTGGTTTAACCACGTCAGGATTTGAAGATCTTGACAGTGCGCAGACCTATTTATACATCTCAAACCATCGAGATATTGTCCTGGATACCTGCTTGATCAATTTGACCTTATTCAAACATGATCTGATTCGAACCGCTAGTGCGATAGGTGATAATCTGGTGCAGCGACCGTTTGTAAATGCATTAAGTAAATTGACCCGCAATTTTATTGTGAAGCGCGGTGGCACACCACGGGAAACCTTAATGAGTAGTAAAACCTTGAGCGAGTACATAGAATACCTACTCAAAGAACAAGATCGAAGCGTATGGATTGCCCAGCGTCAGGGACGTACTAAAGATGGAAATGATGTGACGGAACAAGGCGTTCTCAAAATGATCGCGCTTGCCGCTGGGAAAAGATCTGTTGGTGAATATTTGAACTCACTCAAAATCGTACCCGTTTCCATATCTTACGAATACGACCCTACGGATATACTTAAAGTTCCAGAGCTTCTTGCCAAAAAAGCGCAAACAGAATACATCAAATCTGAGAACGAAGACTTCAATAGCATTTTGAAAGGAGCTTTGGGACAGAAAAAACACATCCATATCACCGCTTCCAAGCCATTGTCACTTGATGAATGCAGTGATGAAGCAACTAATCACGTGCTTCAACAATTGGTTACACAGCTAAATGCTATTATCCAGCGCAATTATAAGTTGTGGCCTACCAATTACATTGCCTACGACCTTTTGCATGAGACTAGAGAATATGAGAAGTTCTACAGTAAAAAAGATCAGGCACAGTTTGAGCGTAGATTACGCCTGCGTGTGGATATCAAAGATCCTGAAGCGTTAAAGAGTTTCCTGAGTATGTATGCCAGACCGGTCATCAATAAGGAACAACTCGAGCTTGCTTATGAAGCCTAAAATACTTCTTATTTATACTGGTGGTACCATTGGGATGATCAAAGACCCAGCCACCAAAGCGCTTAAGGCTTTCAACTTCAAGGAACTATTACTACATATTCCAGAGCTACGTCACCTAGAGTGTGAGATTACAACGCTATCCTACGATAGTCCCATAGATTCATCAAATATGAATTTATCCCACTGGCAGGAAATGGGTAGTACGATCAATGAGAATTACGACAACTATGATGGCTTTGTAATCCTACACGGTAGTGATACCATGGCCTATACCGGTAGTGCTCTTAGTTTTATGTTTGAACATCTTACTAAACCCATTATCTTGACCGGCTCGCAATTACCCATCGGTGATTTACGTACAGATGCTAAGGAGAATCTTATTACCACAATAGAACTGGCCGCTCAAAGGAATGCTGGTAGACCTATTATTCAAGAAGTTTGTATCTATTTTGAATACCAGTTGTATCGCGCTAACCGTACGGTTAAGGTAAGTGCAGATCGCTTTGAGGCTTTCACTTCGCCTAATTATCCGCCTCTAGCGGTGAGTGGAGTGCACTTGAAAATCGAACAGAATCTGTTGTGGCACCATGATTATGATGAGTTTGCCGCGGTGATGGATGATAAGCACGCTTTCGCGAAAGCGAAAAAATCGAATCAAATTGCAACGATCCAGCGTATGAACTACCGGCCAGATTTTGTCAAGGAAGTGGTGGTTCTCAAACTGTTTCCTGCCATAACAAAGGAAGTTGTGGAGGCCATTTGCTCTATCCAAGGTTTGCGTGGTATCGTATTAGAAACCTATGGTAGCGGGAATGCACCTAGCGAGTCATGGTTTATAGAAATTTTGAAAAAGACTCTTGATCGCGGCGTTTACATCGTTAATGTTACCCAATGTCGTGGTGGTGCTGTAGATATGGGTAAATATGAAACCAGTATCCAACTTAAGTCTATTGGAATGGTGTCTGGCAAGGATATTACCACAGAATCTGCGCTGGCCAAAATGATGTATCTGCTCAACTATACTAATACCCTGGAAGATTTCAAATACTATTTTGAGAAATCATTGCGAGGCGAATTATCGATATAAAAGCTTCTTGCAAGAAGCGACATAAAGTCGTAATCTTGCAATCCTAAATTAGTGAGGTGGCCGAGCGGTCGAAGGCGCACGCCTGGAAAGCGTGTAAACGGCAACGTTTCGAGGGTTCGAATCCCTTCCTCACTGCAAAAGAAATTCCCGCAACGAGAGTTGCGGGAATTTTTGTTTCTTTATCGTTGATTAGGCAGAATTGTAGGGCCTAAAAATAAAAATTCACTCAAGCACAGCATAAGGGGATTTCCATGCTCGCGCTGGATTCTAATTCGGGATCAAAGCATTTATTCCGTTTCCACTGTTTAAAGCACGAACCCTATGCAAACAGTGCAAAGGATTTTCTTTTTGGTATAAAAGGAGATAGTTTTATGGCACTACAATACACAAGTTGTCTGGAAGTATAGAAGCTTTCACTTCGCTTTGTTGATCACAATATTCACCGTCAATTTGAAAGCTAACGGGTCGATCTGCTTTGACGATCACTTCTTGGGTTTTGATAATTTCGACAAATTCGGAATCTAGTGGTATGCTACCCATTAATGTTTTTACTACATCAATAGCGTTTAGATTTTTGAAGATAATTACTTCAAAATACCCATCGTTCATTTCACCATCGGGATTTACCGTAACGCCTGTGCCAAACTTTTTACTGTTAGCAAAAGCTACCATCACAGCTTCAATCTCTTGCGTTTTCTCTGTGGTTGTAATATTAAATTTACATGGTGTGTCGCTCTTCCATAAGGTAGGAATCACTTTGATCGCATATCCCAAATGACCTCGAATAGTGCCACCATCATATTCTCTTATCAATTCTGCATTGAGTCCTATATCGCTGATGTGCAGGCCTAGTTCACCATTAATAAATAGAGTATCGATCAACATAGAATTAGTTCCAATTGCTACTTCAATAGCTTCACTTTCTTTCATTGGAATTTCTAAATCTGTGGCAAGACCATTAGCAGATCCTGCTGGTAAAACAGCTATAGGGATTTTGTTGGAAACGATCCCTGCTACTAACTTTATCGTACCATCACCACCCATAACTAGAATACGATCTGGCTCGAACTCATCTATAGAATCTTTGATAGACTGTTCGTCATTCTCACCAGTGGTAAAGTAGGTTTTAAGCTGATAATTATCATTTGCAGCTTTCTTTACTTGATCGACATATGGATCTTTATTGGTACCGCCAGCGATAGGGTTGACAACCATTAATAATTTATCGTTAGAGGAAAGAGTGTTCATTTGAAGAGTACTTATATTTAAAATTAGATATTATAAACCATCCAGAATGAAATTAAAGCTTAAAGTATATAGAGGTTTTGCGAGTGATCATCGTCTATATATAAGTGGGCATGTCTTTAAAAAAACAGATCCTTCGAATTTTAATCTTGAGAATAGCTGGTTAAGGTATGCCTACTATATGTGGCGCACATTTAGTATCAAAACACTGCCTGGTGTTGCCGTAAATTTAAAGTTTAGGGACTTGCAAGAAACCGTAGTGACTGATGAAAATGGGTTTTTCAAATTTGAATTGGAACATGAGCTGCAAATTGAATCAGGATGGCATGAGTTGACGTGCACCGTTGTGAAGGATTCTGATCAAGTAATGGAGAAAGGATCGCTATTAAAAGCGGCATCAGGCTATGGTATCATATCAGACATTGATGATACTTTTTTAGTCTCACATTCTTCTAGCATCTTAAAAAAAATCTACATCCTGCTTACCAGAAACATCAATAAACGCAAAATCTTTCATGATGTCGTCCAGCATTATAGAGAGCTAGCACATGTAGATCGACCTGAGTTACAACCCGCGCTGTTTTTCTATGTTTCCAGTAGTGAATGGAACCTTTATAATTTCATTGAAAAATTCACCATTCTACACCAGTTTCCCAAAGCCGTTTTTTTTCTCAAATCAATAAAGAGTGGCGTGTTTGACCTGCTCGCATCTGGTGGAGGCAATCATGATCATAAGCTTCATAGAATTCAAGAAATATTGGAATTTTATCCTGATCGATTTTTTGTATTGCTGGGAGATGATACACAGCAGGATCCTTTTATTTATAGAGATATTACAAAACAATTTCCCAATCGGATTCTAGCAGTATATCTACGTCAAGTTGGAGGCTCTCCTAAAAGTAATGTAGAATCCTTGTTGAGCGAGATTACATCTAAGGGCGTGCCAAATTGCTATTTTGAAAATAGCGCAACAGCTAGAGAGCATTCAAAAGTCCACATGGAAAATTATGGATAATCTATAACATGTTTTCTAATTGATTTTACACTATTCAATCTCATCTCTAGGTCTATTGGATTAACATCAGAATTGAAATAGGGTCGCTTTAGATAGTTGTGAGAAATCAAAATTGAGTTCACTTCTGTCATAAATAGTGATATCATATTTTTTAAATCACCTTTACTTTTAATGTAATGGGATTGTATGGAGTACGCTTTCGCGAAAGCGAAACAGTTTCAAACCTAATAAACAAAATTACAGCTAGGCTCATTACGGATTGATATGTAGCCATCTATGATCGTTTGGTAATTCAGGATTGATGTATTAGTAAGTTTATAAGCATTTCTTGGTATCCCTCTAGGAAGTTGGCGGTCAAAATAAATATTGGTTAAAATCTTATAGAAATAGGTTTGAGGTTCGGTTTTACCGCAATAAATTATATATTTAGCCCTTTATTAGAAAAATCACATAATCAATAAATCTTCAAATGAAACGATCACTTTCAATTTTGTTCATGGCAGTTGTAATGATATTAGGAATGTCAACTACTGCAACGGCAACTACAACAACTAACACGACGGTTACTGCACTCGTAGCTGCTCAGGATGAACCAGAAACTGTGGAAACAGTTAGTTTTCATCAAGAACTTAAAAAACGATTTATAGAAGGTGGACCATTATTTATGTCTATCGTACTAGTTTGTTTGATTTTAGGTCTTGCAATCGCAATAGAAAGAATTATTTACTTAAACCTTTCTACTACAAACTC
This sequence comes from Nonlabens sp. Hel1_33_55, assembly GCF_900101765.1. NCBI lineage: Bacteria > Pseudomonadati > Bacteroidota > Flavobacteriia > Flavobacteriales > Flavobacteriaceae > Nonlabens > Nonlabens sp. Hel1_33_55. The sequence goes on along the minus strand of NZ_LT627735.1, from coordinate 2,208,785 downwards.
TAAGAAGCTTGCTGCAGATGTAGAAGAAGCTCTTAAAAGTGGTGGTATTGAAGCTGCAAAGGATGTTTGTCGTAATACAAAAGGTCCTGTTGCTTCTATCTACTACCAAGGTCTTGATAGAGCCGACGAAAGCGTAGAAGCTGCTGAAAAAGCAGTCGTTGCTTATGGTGGTGTTCAAATGGGACAATTGGAGAAGAACGTATCATGGGTTTCCTTATTTATCGCTCTTGCTCCTATGCTTGGGTTTATGGGAACAGTAATAGGTATGATCAAGTCTTTTGATAGTATTGCAGAGGCTGGAACAATGGAGCCAGCTCTTGTTGCAACTGGTATTAAGGTAGCACTTTTGACAACTGTATTTGGTTTGATCGTTGCGATCATTCTGCAGATTTTCTATAACTATATCGTTGCTAAGATCGATAGTATCGTGAACGATATGGAAGATGCTTCTATTACTCTTATCGATATTCTTGTAGACTACAAGAATGGTAAGCTGTAATTAACCCTTAAATCAATACTTAATCATGATTGCACATAAAGTATTAAAATATTTAGTAATGGGTCTGTGTCTTATCGCAGCCATATTCTTTATCTACGCTCTTAGTGTAGGTGATGATCCCATTCAAATGGATGAAGATGGCATTCAAGGTATGACTGTTGTTCCAATGATGTACATTGCCTATGCTATAATGGCTATTATACTAGGGCTTGTATTGGTGTTTGTAGTTATTAATCTATTTACAAAACCTGGAGCTCTTAAGAGTGCAGCCGTTTCAGTTGGCATAATGCTTGTTATCATATTGTTGGCATACTTTGTCTTTGCTGATAACAGCACACTTGATCCAGCTACTGGTCAACAAGTAATGTTGGATGATGGTGAAGCACTAACAGCAGCTGATTCACAATGGATTGGTGCCGCGCTTTGGACGTTCTATATTGTTGGTATCCTTTCGATACTATCCATATTATGGGCTGGAGCATCTAAACTTATAAAGAAATAAATTATGGCTAAAAGATCTGCACCTGAAGTTAATGCTGGATCTATGGCAGATATAGCATTCCTTCTATTGATATTCTTCCTGGTTACTACAACCATTGAAGTTGATAGTGGTATTCAAAGTAAATTGCCGCCGCCAGTGCCAGATGATGTTCAGCCGCCTAAGATTAAGCAGAAGAATATATTTCAGGTTCTAGTGAATCAGGATAACCGCCTTTTAGTTGAAAACGAAGACATGGTTATTTCAGATTTGACTGAAGCTGCTATTGCTTTCTTGGATAACGGTGGTGGTGAAGGACCTGCTGGATGTGCTTATTGTGAAGGCGCTCGTGATCCAGAAAGTTCTGACAATCCAGATAAAGCTGTAATATCTCTTGTAAATGACCGTCAGGCTACTTACAATTATTACGTTACTGTTTATAACGAACTAGTTAGAGCTTATACTATTCTGCGTAATCGTGAATCCAATAAGAGATACAATGAATCTTATGAAGATATGTATTTGCGATACAAGGAATGGCCAGAAACAGAGAAGGAAACTCCAGAATACGAAAAACTTGAAGAGCAAGTGAATCTAGTTCGCGATTTATATCCTTTGAAGTTGTCTGAAGCTGAACCTCAAGAATCTTAATTATGTCAAAGTTTAAAAAACAAAAGAGTGGTGATTTACCAGCGATCTCAACAGCATCGTTGCCAGATATCGTTTTTATGCTTTTGTTCTTTTTCATGGTAGCAACCGTGATGAGGGAAGATGAGCTTAAGATTGAAAATAAATTACCTAATGCTAACCAGGTTGAAAAATTGGAAAGCAAGAATAAGTTGATTTACATCTATATTGGTAAGCCTAGTGCTCAATATCAGAAGACTTACGGTGTTACTGATGTTATTCAATTAGGAGATAAGATTTCAACTGTTGAAGAAGTTCAGACGTATGTCAATACAAAACGTAATGACATGCCTGAGGATATTCAAGATGAAATGATGGTGTCTCTTAAAGTAGATAGCGGTTCAAAAGTAGGTGCTCTTACTGATGTTAAGCAAGAGTTACGTGAGGCAATGGCCTTGAAGATTAACTACACTGCTAAAAATGGTGATCCAATGCGTAACGTTAAGAAGTAATTTTCAAACTATATTATTTAAAACCATCCTGACTTTTCAGGATGGTTTTTTGTTTTATCTACATTTTACATAACCTATCTTTAGATCATGAAGACCGTATTATTTTTAATAGCCTTTCTTTTGACTATTCCTTTATGGTCTCAGCCAGCAGATCTACCAAGCGATGAGAACGCAATTCCTGAGGTAGTTGACAGTCTTTATCGAGAGGATCAGTTCTATTTGGGATTGTCCTTCAATTTGATAGTAAATCAACCTTCTGACTTTTCGCAAAATGGATTTTCTGGAGGTTTACAGTTCGGATTTATTCGTGATATGCCAGTGAATCAAAGACGAAATGTTGCATTAGGTGTAGGGCTCGGTTTATCCTCAAACACTTATAATTCCAACCTGTTTATAGGTGAAAGCAATGATAATCAAACCGTTTTTAGAATCATTGAAGACATTCAAGACAATTCAGATACCAACCGATTTAGTACGAATTTGGTAGAACTACCTATACAGTTCAGGTGGAGAACATCTACACCTACAACCTTTAATTTCTGGCGTATCTATCCGGGATTTAAAGTGGGTTACATATACCTTTTTAGATCGACCTTTAGGGATGGAGATATATCCGTAAAGCAAACGGATCTTCCTGAACTCAACAGGCTACGTTATAACGCCACTCTATCCATTGGTAATGGAAGTTTCAATGCTTTTGTTAATTATAGCTTAAATAGCTTGTTTGACCAAAATGCAGTAACTGTAGATGGTGACGAAATAGGTTTACAGCCTATCAAATTCGGGATCGAGTTCTATTTTCTCTAAATATAATAGGCGGCCACAACTACTTGAACCGCAATTCCCATTACAGTGCCAAAAATCAATTCTGCAGGTGTGTGAGCCTTCATAGATAACCTAGATGTCGCAGTAAGGCCAGTCGCTATAGATAATCCTATTACGTAATAAATTAAATCTACATTGAGATAAAAGCCTAGTAGTATCACGAATGAGAGCGCGCCAGCGATGCTCATCATGTGCAGACTTATTTTAAACTGAAACAATGCTAGGATTAAAGCAATAATAGTGGACATCAGTATGCCAATGAAGAAGAAGTACAACGGCATGAACATTCCATCATCAAATGCTAGCCTAATGATGGCAATTATAAATAGTCCATAAACCATCAACGGAATCAGACGTTCTTTAGTCGTCGACAAATGAATGCTGTCAGCTAATTTGAAGGTGTATAAAACTGCATACATGAGCAATGGAACGCCTACAGTCAACAACGCGATGACATATATTTTCAAACGAATAATAGGATCTGAAAAGTTACCAGCATAGCTCAAAAACCAAAGAGAAATCGCAAGAGGAACCAGTAATGGACTTGAAATGAAGCTCCATATCCTCAAGAATACATTCATTGGTAATTAGATTTGTTTGCGCAATCTTGCTACGGGAATATCAAGTTGCTCACGATATTTAGCAACCGTTCTACGTGCGATAGGATATCCTTTTTCCTTAAGGATTTCCGCTAGTTTTTGATCCGTTTGAGGTTTCTTCTTGCTCTCGTTTTGAATAACAGTTTCTAGGATTTTTTTAATCTCTCTAGTAGAAACTTCTTCACCATCAGTATTAGTCATAGATTCAGAGAAGAAGACTTTGATCAGCTTCGTACCGTAAGGTGTATCGACATACTTGCTATTTGCTACGCGAGAAACGGTTGATACATCCATCTGGATCTCGTCAGCAATATCTTTCAGGATCATTGGGCGCAAGTTTCGCTCATCGCCAGTAATGAAATATTCCTTCTGATAATTCATTATCGACGACATGGTCATGAATAGCGTTTCCTGGCGCTGTTTAATGGCTTCTATAAACCATTTGGCACCATCCAGTTTCTGCTTGATAAACATCACCGCATCCTTTTGGGATTTGGTTTTTTCTTTTGCTTCTTTGTAACCCTTGAGCATGTTCGAATAATCACGGCTCACGTGTAGTTCTGGTGTATTGCGACCGTTTAAGGTCAGTTCCAGTTCACCATCCTTTATGCGTATTGTAAAGTCAGGAACTACCTGTTCAACAATACGAGTGGAACCGCCAGCATAGGAACTTCCAGGCTTGGGATTTAAATGGCTCACCTCATCAATCACATCACGCAAGTCATCCTCTGTAATATGATATTTTGCGATCAGCTTTTTGTAGTGTTTCTTGCTAAATGCATCAAAGGAATCCCGTACGATTTTAAGAGCAAGTTCTGTAGAAGGGTTGTTACGCTTTCGCGAAAGCTGAATTACCAGACACTCTTGCAAATCTCTCGCACCTACACCGGCAGGATCTAGCTGGTGTACAATCTTGAGTACCTTTTTGACCTGTTCCACCGTGGTGTATATATTCATGGTAAAGGCAAGATCGTCCGTGATGTCTTCAAGACTTCTCCTGATGTAACCGCTGCTGTCAATGCTTCCCACAAGAAATTCAGCTATTCCTTGATCTTCTTCAGTCAATCTTCTCGTGTTGAGTTGATCCTTTAAGGATTGAGTAAATGATTTTCCAGAAGCATATGGAATACTGGTTTCTTCATCGTCAGCGCTGTAATTATTAGCTCTCGTGCGATATTCCGGTATTTCGTCGTCACTCAAATAATCATCTACATTGATATCTGGTTCTGGTGCATCATCATAGTCATCTTCATTGCTGAATTCGTCGTAGTCATCTTCGCTTTTTTCTTTGCCATTATCAAGTGCTGGATTCTCTTCCAGCTCTGATTTGACGCGCTGTTCAAAAGCCTGCGTGGGCAACTGGATCAACTTCATGAGCTGAATCTGTTGCGGCGATAGCTTTTGCGAAAGCTTGAAATTTAACGACTGTTTAAGCATGATAATTTAACTTGTCAAGTAAAAATAGAAAAAGCCAACAGTTATACTGCCATTGAAATTATAAATGTTCTCCAACAATGACGGCTTAACGCATTTCAAGAATCGCACAGCATAGAAAAAGCCTGTCAATGAACAGGCTTTTTAATTAATTATGATGGCGATGACTTTTTAAAAAGCCGCACTACCAGGCGTACGCGGATAAGGAATCACGTCTCTAATGTTGGTCATACCTGTAACAAACAATACCAGTCTCTCAAACCCAAGCCCAAAACCACTGTGTGTTACACTACCAAATTTGCGCATCTCTAGGTACCACCACAGTTCCTCTTCTGGGATTCCCATGGTTTCCATCTTTTGTTTTAGTACATCATAACGCTCTTCACGCTGCGATCCACCAACGATTTCACCTATTCCTGGGAAAAGGATATCCATCGCGCGTACAGTCTCACGACCATCTTTATCCTTTTCATTCAAGCGCATATAAAACGCTTTGATTTTAGCAGGGTAATCAAATAAAATGACAGGACATTTGAAGTGCTTCTCTACTAGAAAACGCTCATGTTCTGACTGTAGGTCTGCGCCCCATTCTTCAATGAGGTATTGGAATTTTTTCTTTTTATTAGGCTTAGAGCTTTTCAATATCTCAATCGCCTCTGTGTAAGAGACTCGTTTGAAATTATTCTTTAGAACAAATTCTAGTTTTTCGCGCAGTGGCATTGGGCTGCGATCTGCTTCTGGTTTTGACTTTTCTTCCTGAGTCAATCGGTTTTCTAAAAACTCAATATCCTCAGCACAATTTTTCATGGTATACTCGATCACATCTTTGATGAACTCTTCGGCAAGATCCATGTTATCGTTTAGATCATTGAAGGCAACCTCTGGTTCAATCATCCAGAATTCGGCGAGGTGACGAGAGGTGTTTGAGTTTTCAGCTCTAAATGTTGGTCCGAATGTATAAACTTGACCCAAACCTATGGCATAAGTCTCAGCCTCTAGTTGTCCAGAAACTGTAAGATTAGATTCCTTGCCAAAAAAGTCTTTCTTATAATCCACTTTGCCATCTTCTGTAAGCGGTATGTTTTTAGGATCTAGAGTAGACACACGAAACATCTCACCAGCACCTTCTGCATCACTACCAGTTAGAATAGGTGTGTGTGCCTGATAGAATCCTTTTTCCTGAAAGTATCTATGAACAGCAAAAGATAATGCTGCACGCACGCGCATCACGGCGCCAAAGGTATTGGTGCGGACTCTCAAGTGCGCCTGCTCACGCAATGTTTCTAGATTGTGGCGTTTTGGCGAGAGCACTGTTTTCTTTACATCCTCTGGATCTGCAGGTGCGAGAACTTTCACTTTAGTGGTTTGCAGCTCTACTTTTTGACCACTACCAGCACTTTCTACTAAGGTTCCAGTCACTTCAACAGCAGCGGCAATATTGATCTGATCCAGCAATTCTCTGTCAAAATTCTCTGGTTCAATCACACATTGAAGATTTGCCAGACAAGAACCGTCATTTAATGCAATGAAACGATCGTTTCTAAAACTGCGCACCCAACCTTTTACGGTGGTCTCGTGCAATGATGGATCTGATTTAAGTAGCGCGTCTATTCTCTTCATGGTTGGTTTTTCTCGTGCCGACAAATATAAATTTTATGAAAGCTATTATCAATGAAGATGGAAATAAATCCTTTACGATGTTTGGTAGTTCTAAGGTTATTCATGTATTCGCTTTCGCGAAAGCGAACTAAACTATAATCTACTCTTCTTCATCAATATCTTTTGCGATAATAGGAAACGCCGGTTTCTTAATGGTTTCCTTATTGGTAAATTCACCTTCAAACGACAACAACATGCTAGGAAGTAGCAGAAGATTTGCAAGCATGGCAAATAGGAGCGTGGCACTCACGAGTGCTCCCAGCGCGACCGTACCGCCAAAACTGGATATAGTAAACGTGCTAAATCCAAAAAACAGCACGATGGATGTGTAAAACATGCTCACGCCAGTTTCCCGCAGCGCACCATAAACAGATTTCTTGATCTTCCAATCGTTTGCTATGAGTTCCTGACGGTATTTGGCCAGAAAGTGGATCGTATCATCCACAGATATCCCGAAGGCGATAGAAAATACCAGAATCGTAGATGGTTTTATGGGAACGCCAATGAAGCCCATCAATCCAGCTGTAATAAGTAATGGTAATAAGTTGGGAATAAGTGATACCAGAATCATCTTATAAGAGCGGAACATAAACGCCATGAATATGGCAATCAAAATGATGGCTAATGACAGCGAGATGATCAGATTATTGATCAAATAGTTGGTTCCCTTTTGAAAGACCAGTGCTTTTCCTGTTACCAGCGTGTCATAATTCTCTGCTGGGAAAATGGTGTTTACCTGAGCGATCAGATTCTCTTCCACACGTTCCATGCGGTCGGTTCCCATGTCTTTCATGAAAGTTGTGACTCTAGCAATCTGGCCTGTACTATCCACATAGCTGGACATCAAGCCTATGTCGGTACCGCTATTTTGCATCAATGGCGCCATAAACATGCGCTCATTACTAGTAGGTAGATCGTAGAACTCTGGATCACCACCATAAAATGCCTGCTTGGAATATTTGACTAGACTCACTACTGAAAGTGGTCTTGAAAGTTCTGGGGTCTCGATAATATGTTCTTCCAGGCGTTCTAGTCTCTTGAGGTTTTTGGATTTAGTGACGCCTTCTTTAGACTTCATATCTACCAGAATTTCTACAGGCATTATCCCGTCAAAACTTTCTTCAAAAAACTTGATGTCTTTGTAAAATTGAGCGCCCTTGGGCATGTCCTCAATCAAACTACCCGAAATACGTATTTGATACATTCCTATAAAACTGGCGATCAAAACAACCACACTAGAAATATAAATAGCGATTCTATGGTTGCGCACCATGTTTTCCATCCAGTTCACAAAGGCGCCTATCCATCTTTTTCTAAGATGCTCCAGGTGACGCTCTTTAGGTAATGGTAGGTAGCTGTAGATGATGGGAATCAACATCAAACTGATCAGGAAAATGGAAATGATGCAAATAGATGCGACAATACCAAATTCTTTGAGAAGTGTACTTTCTGTAAAAATGAATGTGGCAAAACCACTGGCTGTCGTGATGTTGGTCATCAGGGTAGCATTACCAATTTTGGTAATAACTCTTTGTAGTGATTTGGCTTGATTACCGTGTTTCTTTATTTCCTGCTGGTACTTATTGATCAAGAATATACAGTTGGGAATACCGATCACAATAATCAACGGCGGAATCAAAGCTGTAAGTACCGTAATTTCATATTCAAACAGACCTAGAATCCCAAATGCCCACATTACCCCAATGACCACGGTTACAATGGAAATAAACGTCGCGCGCCATGATCTAAAGAAAAAGAAAAAAATACCCGAAGTGATTAGAAGCGCAGCCAGCAAAAAGATGCCTATTTCATCGACAATATTTTTAGCATTCAGCGTGCGTATGTAGGGCATTCCCGAGACCTTGATGTCAAGATCTTGAGAATCTATGAGTGGCTGTAGATTGTTAAGTACGAAATCTTTGCGAGCCTGTGTGTTTACAATATCCTTCTTTAAATAGATCGCAGTTCTTAGTACGCTATCCTTTTCTGAATAAATAAGGTTTTTGTAAAACGGTAAATCGCTGTACAACCTCTTTTTAATGGTGTCCAACTCCTGATTGGAAGCGATTTCACGCTCTACAAAAGGCTTGATTTCAAATACGGAACCATCTTCAGATTTTATCAGTTCTGGAAGATTTGCAGTGGAAAGTACCAGATCAATCTCTGGAAAAGTAGCAATGCTATCTGCTAGTTTATTCCAAGCATTAAATTTCCCATAGGTATCGAGTTGAGAATCCTCAATTCCCAATATGATCAAGTTACCTTCTTCACCAAATTGGTCCAGGAACCTATTGTATTCAACATTTACAGGATGATCGTCTGGTAGTAGATTAGCTTCTGTGTGAGTGAATTGTAAATTTTTCCATTGTGTGGCTAGGGCGATAGTGGCTAGCGCCAATACGATCAAGATCAAAACTCTATTGCGCAGGATCAATCGCGCAACATAATTCCAAAAATCAAAGCTCAATAACTTATGCATAAGGTCAAACAGTATGCAAAGGTACTGCTATATTTATGAGGCTTCCAATTACTACTAGAGCTCTAGGTAAAAAGTAAATTTGATGGAAAGGTTATCTTCGAACTGCGGTAAATGATAGGCACCATATCTGTAAGCAGCGCTTAAGCCAAACCCATAGATTAATTTGTTAAGTTCAAAACCACTTTCTAGGTAACCTTTGTCCAAGGTGTCAAATTCAATATTGAGGTGTTGCTGTTGATCATCTAGATCGCCTAAGGCATATCTAGTGATTAAAACCAATTCTGGTTGTAGATAAGGTGCAATTATAAAGGGCGCAAACTCATGCTTCACTTGACCTACGGCTATCTTATCAGAGAAAAACTCATTAAAGTACATGGTTTCAAAACTGCGACGACCTGCTACAGAAAAGCGTTGTAAAACTCTGTCCTTATTAGGAGCATTGGGATAGGCATGAAATAAATGTGTTAAAGGAACCTCACCACTTGCATAATGACCTTCTAAAGAAAATTCTGTGCTTGATTTGTTGGAATGCAGTCTCGTGTAAGATGCTTTTGCAGAGACTTTGACATAGTTAAAGTCAGAATCTATTACATCACTAAACCCTTTGGTAAGTTGTGCGCTTAAGACAGGAAAACCCTTGATACTTTCTTCATACCCATTTGGTGTGCGCATAAACTCGCTGTATGGGCTCCATCTAACACCTAGTTTCAGCTCGGTTAAAACGTAATCTGAATAAGAGGTATCACCTAATTGAAATATGTAAGGTGTTGTTTGATCAATTCGCTTTCGCGAAAGCGAAACTTCACTAATCACTGATGGTACCAGTCGTTCCTGGAGTGATAGACCATACTCGCGGTACAAATAAAATGTTGGGATATTGACCAAACGAGGTTCAAAGAGGGAATAAACTCGAGCGTCAGTCAAGAAGGATTCTGCAGCAAATTCATTGATATCATCTGTGTGATAAACATTGAGCCATGTGTTTTTTTCTTTATTGAGTCTGTAACCAGCGTTTACATTGTATTTCAATTTACGGTCTTTAGTTCCATAAGCAACGTAACCACCTAACCGGTAATGTTCAGATAATTTCTCATTTGTAGTACCGCCTATTCCCAATCTGAATGCCTCGTAGTTATTGTACTTGATCAAATATTTCAGGTCAATATCAAAGAACCCGACAGGATAATAACCCACTTTGAATTTGTCCAGAGTTTCCAGTTTTTTGGTGATATTGGTAGCAACGACGACGCTATCAATATTCTTGTAAGACGCAAACTCGTCGTCTGTATTGTTAGACCTTGTTCTGTAAGGTTCCCAATATTCCGCAGGTTTTTTAATGGCTTCATCGAGGACTTCTTTTGTGAGACCGCGACGACCGTATTCTGTTTTTAAGTTATCTGTAAAGTTGTAATTGATAGCCTTCAGAAATACATAAAGATCTTCATTAGTCGTTTTCTTCTTATCTGTTTTCTCAATACCAACTTGGAACCTAGCACCAAACAGCTCCAGTTCCTTTTTATCTTTTTCCTTTTTAATGGAAAGAAATCGTTCTGTATTGAACCAGATGTCTAATTCATCTTGATACTCAAAATTATGTATGGCCTGCACATTTAAATCACCGGTAGTTGTGTAAACAGCTCTTGCAATAGCCAGGGTTTCCTTATCTATGAATAGTTGACCTTCCAACGCTGCTGGATTATTCTCCTTAATTGGCATGAAATTGAGCTTGACCACCTCGCGTCCATTGATCAATGAATCTGCTCCTTTTGCGTATAAATAATTATTCAAACCCTGCATTGAGACAGGGTTGATGTATTTGTTATCAAAAATAATGTAGGGCGATTGATAGGCGCTGGAAGACTGGAAATTGATGTTATAAATAGGATATACAGGTTCGTTAAAGCCAGGCATATCTGCAGCTGTGATTTGTTCTTTTAAGCCGTATTGGTCAGAATAAATGTAGTTGGACGTCTTTTCTGCATAGAAAACCTGTGTTTGCTTGATGGTTTTGCGCAACTCGGTTTTTTTGTAGCCTGGACCAGTAATGGCTTCTGGGTCTCCAGTAATTTTTAAGTTTTCGTAACTTTCATATTCAAATTGAGAAAATTTCAACTGCGGATTATTCGATGCTTCCGCTTTGATAATATCATTTACAAGTTGGGTCTCAGAATTTGAAATAGAATCTTGTTGACCATAACCAAAAAAGCTCGCTAGAAAAATGTAGAATAAAAAAAGGAACCTCATAGGGAAATGTAGAAATGTTGCCAAAGCTAATTAAACGTTAAGAATCAGTCGCTTATTATAGGAAGATATTGTGATGTGAACGGGCCAAAAAAAAGCTGGCGATAGCCAGCTTTTCTAGTTTCAAATTTGAAGATCACACGGTCATGATCTCTTTTTCTTTAGCGACAAACATTTCTTCCACCTGAGCAATGTACTTATCAGTTAGTTGTTGAACATCATCCTCGGCATTTTTAAGAAGATCCTCAGATATATCCAATTTCTTAAGTTCATTCATGGCCACTTTGCGATCGTTGCGTACACCTATTTTTGCTTCTTCGCTTTCTGCTTTGGCTTGCTTTGCAAGTTGGACGCGTCGTTCTTCAGTTAACACGGGAACGTTGATAATGACACTTTCGCCATTATTCATGGGATTCAATCCTAAGTTGGCAATCATGATCCCTTTTTCAATTTCTGGAATCAATCCTTTCTCCCAAGGTTGGACAGTGATCGTGCGTGCATCTGGTGTGTTGACATTTGCTACTCTTGTCAAAGGTGTCTGACTACCATAGTAATCAACCATAACGCCACCCAGCATTGCTGGACTAGCTTTACCGGCACGTATATTCAATAATGATTTTTCTAAGTGAGCGATAGCTTTATCCATGTCTTCTTTGGCGCTATCTAAAACAAAATCTACTTCTTCGTTCATGTTATTCTTTTTAAAAAACCTGTGGCAAATCGCTTGCCAATTTTACATCTGTACTTTAGTTCCTATGGATTCGCCCTTGATCAGCTTGATAAGGTTACCTGGTGTATTCATGTCAAATACTATAATTGGCAACTCATTTTCCTGACTCAACGTAAACGCTGTGGTATCCATAACTTTTAGACCTTTGGTCAATACATCATCAAAGGATATGAAATCAAATTTAGTTGCAGAGCTGTCTTTTTCTGGATCTGCCGTGTAGATACCATCTACACGTGTTCCTTTAAGTATGACATCTGCCTCAATTTCTATGGCTCTCAATACCGCTGCGCTATCTGTGGTGAAATACGGATTACCTGTTCCGCCGCCAAAGATTACTACACGTCCCTTTTCAAGATGACGCATCGCTTTTCTTCTAATGAAAGGCTCTGCCACTTCATTAATCTGAATAGCTGTCTGCAATCTTGTTGGTATACCAGCATCCTCACAGGCACTTTGTAAAGCGAGACCGTTAATTACTGTAGCTAGCATTCCCATATGATCACCTTGAACGCGATCCATGCCATTGCTTGCTCCTGCAACACCTCTAAAAATATTACCACCACCTATTACTATCGCTACCTCGACACCTTGATCGACCACTTCTTTGATCTCACTGGCATAGTCTGCGAGGCGTTCTGGATCGATCCCGTATTGGCGATTTCCCATCAGGGCTTCTCCAGATAATTTGAGTAATATGCGTTTGTATTTCATAGAATGTGTTGTGTGCGCTGCAAATATAATTTAATCAAGCAGAATCAAATCTACCTGAGCTTATTCAATTTTTAGAGTCATCTTGTAAAGTTGTCCATTGGTTTTGGCTTCATCTTCGCCTAACCTCAAATTCACAGCTTCGCTGGATAAGTAATAGACTTCTTGATTATTTACGGTTTCAAAATAGGTAATAGCTTCAATTTGAGCTCCATTATCGATTGGTAATGTTATTCTTTCCACTAATGCGATATCTCCATTGTTGTTCAGTTTAAGAACAGCAGCAAAAGGTTGAAGCGCGCTGTTGTATCCACAAAGCACAATACGATTTTTCCCATTGAATGTCGCACCAGTAACTAGACCATTGATTCCTATATTTTGAATACTCAAAAGCTTTTGCTTTTCATTTGTTAAGGCCAGTTCGTAAACATCTGTATTAAAATTGCTCCAATCTTTAGAAAACAAAAGCAACCTGTCTTTTGCATAAACGATGGCCTCGCCATCAAAAGAGTGTTTTTGATTCTGTCGTTTGAAACTCTTTTGAGCTCCATATTCCAATTCTATAAGATCAGGTCGTACTTGAGAATTGTAGATTTGATCCAACGGAATTTTATAAAGTTTCAAATCTGTACGATCACCGTAATTGTTACCTATATCTGCAATAAATAGATCGGTTTCACTCTTTGCAATGTCTTCCCAATCCACATTGTTCATGTTCTTGAATTCGGTTTGAGCGGTTATGTTGCCGTCAGTCCCCATGATGTAAATGATAGGTTTTGCATCACTGTCATTATGGGTGATAAGTTGACCCTTATAGGTTTCAAGTCCAGAAGTTTCTGTGATTTCAAGATCAAGATCAGCAATCACTTTAAAACCTTTTAAAATCGTTGCGTTTCTAGGGATTTTTGGAACTTGTCGTTGCGTCACACACGATGCAGTGGTGAGCAATATAAGTAGAATGGAAATCTTAAGTTGTAAAAAGTTTCTCATGAATATGGATTCGTTGATTTGTTGTGATGATTTAGTGTGTTACGCTTCCGCGAAAGCCTGCTTATCCTACTCATTCCATTTCAATTCATAAAGATTTGCAGGCAATACAATCTCGTTGCCAGCAAAATTTCTGGTGAATTTCTCACTGGTAAGGTAGTAGGTCGCGGCTCCATCAATGATGTCAAAATATGTGATTCCCTCAATCTGGGAACCATTACCGATTAAACTACCAAGATCTACCTTGCGATCCAAAATCGGAACTCCTTCATTGAACTTGATACGAGCTACAAACGGCGATAAGGTAGGGCTGTAACCACAAATGATGATATCACCTTCAGGACTGCTGGTAGCACCGGTCACCAATCCTCCAATATTTAAGGTTGCCAAAGGCTCCAACGCATAGGTTCCAGGCTGCTTATTCAATCTATAAATATTACTGTTGAGATTGAGCCAGTCTTTAGTAAGCACAAACAGGTCGTTGCCTCTAGAGACGAGTGCCTCGACGTCATAGCTGGTCTGGTTGAGTTCTGTATTGTCAAAGTCAGTTTGATCTGCAAATGAAAACGTAATGGTTTCAACATCAGGATTGGACGTGTTAATCGCGTCTTTACTGATCTTAAAAACCTTAAGATCTGTTTTGTTACCAAGGTTGTTTCCTATATCACCTATGTATAAGGAGTTGTCGTCAGCGGTGATATCTTCCCAATCTCGAATTTCAATATTCTGGAATTCTTGAGTGTTTTTTATAGAGCCATCTAGATCAATTTCCAGAAGCTCTGCCTTACCTCTCATATCGCTATGTGTATATAAGGAACCGTCGATGGCGATGATTCCAGAGGATTCTGTAATGCTTGGGTCGAGACCGGCGATTGTATTGATCTCAAAAATCTGTTCTGCGACAGTTTCTGTGGCTTGATCACCAGACTCACAACTAGCCACTAGAGCAATAAAAAGGAATGTTTTGTAGATCATGCCGCAATATATAATGACGAATCACAACCCATGTTAATTTAACTCCAAAGCTTAAAAAGCAAGAAATAAAAAATCCCGTTCCAAATTAATGGAACGGGATTCTTAATATTTGAAAAGTGTTGATTAGGCTAGAGAAACTCTCTTGAATCCTACAACATCAGCGTCTTTTGAACTTACATATTCTGCAACGGTAAGTTTGTCATCCATGATAAAGTTCTGGTCCAATAGAGCCAATTCTTTATCAAGAGAAACGTTGTCAGAGATGAAACGCTCTAGTTTACCTGGGATGATTTTATCCCAAATAGCTTCTGGTTTGCCTTGCTCTTTCAATTCAGCTTCATATTCAGCTTTTGCATCTGCAAGAGCTTCATCAGTTACTTGTGATCTTGAGATGAACTTAGGAATATTTTTAAGCGGCTTGCCTAAACGTCCTAATTCAATATTGTCCTTCTCGATCACAGCGATACGAGCTTCAGTTTCTGATTGTACGAATTCTGGAGTGAAGTCTTTATAAGAAAGCGTTGTTGCTCCCATGGAAGCTACTTGCATACTTACAGATTTTGCTACTTCTTCCTTGTTCTTACTTTCAGTTGAAAGACCAGTCAACGCACCAATTTTTCCACCATGTACATAAGCGCCTACAAATGGAGCTTCAAATACTTCAAAGCCACCTATTTCTAGTTTCTCACCTATAACTCCAGTTTGCTCTACTAGTTTTTCTTCAACGGTCATACCGTCAAAGTCTGCTGCAAGAACTTCCTCCTTAGAATTTTTATCAAGTGCAATGTCTGCAACCTTGTTTGCAAGCTCTACGTAAGAATCGTTCTTAGCTACAAAGTCAGTTTCACAATTCAATGAAAGAAGAATACCTCTAGTTTCATCATCATTGATCTTTGCAACAACAACACCTTCAGAAGAATCACGGTCGGCGCGCTTTGCAGCTACCTTTTGACCTTTCTTTCTAAGGATTTCAATTGCTTTATCGAAATCACCTTCTGCTTCTACAAGGGCCTTTTTACAGTCCATCATACCAGCACCGGTGGTGTTTCTTAGTTTACCTACTTCAGCGGCGGTTATTTTTGCCATTTTGTACGTTTTTTAATTCTGTATTTACAGAGTTATTTATTCTTCTTCTTCAGATTTGTCAGCTTTCTTAGCTGCGGCCTTTTTAGGCTTGTCATCCTTCTTGTCAGCTTTTGCAGCTTTCTTTGGCTTAGGTTGATCATCTTCTGACTTTTCAGTCTTGCGATCTTCCAGTCCAGCTTTAACAGCATCAGTAACAGACTTGATGATGATCTCGATAGATCTGGATGCATCATCATTAGATGGAATCACATAATCGATATCACGTGGATTTGCATTAGTATCAATCATACCAAAGATTGGTATTCCTAGATTCAATGCTTCTGCAACGGCGATGTGCTCACGTACCGTGTCAACGATAAAAAGGGCAGCAGGCATACGAGACATGTCAGAGATAGAACCTAAGTTCTTTTCTAACTTTGCACGCATACGGTCAACTTGAAGACGTTCTTTCTTAGAAAGAGTTTCATAACGACCATCTTTTTTCATACGGTCAACAGTAGCCATCTTCTTAACTGCCTTACGGATAGTTACAAAGTTGGTCAACATTCCACCAGGCCATCTTTCTGTGATGTAAGGCATGCCAGCATCTTTTGCATGTTCTGCGACGATGTCTTTAGCTTGCTTCTTAGTAGCAACAAAAAGGATCTTGCGTCCAGATGCAGCGATTTTGCGCAATGCAGCGTTAGCTTCATCCAGTTTTGCACTGGTTTTGTAAAGGTTGATGATGTGAATCCCGTTGCGCTCCATATAGATATATGGTGCCATGTTGGGATCCCATTTGCGGGTTAGGTGTCCAAAGTGTACACCAGCGTCAAGTAGATCCTTGACTTCAATTGTATTTGCCATTTCTTAAATAGTTTACGTTCTGTCAGATAGCAATGGATTAGTGGTTGTCCCGATGATCGTGACGCGCCTGACCCATTTAGATGCTAAACTAGCACTCGACGGCAATCGAGTTGACAGCAAATTAAAATAATAAATAAAGAACAAAAATACCGTCCCGCGATTGCGGGACGATAAGGATTGTATTGTATTAACGTTTTGAGAATTGGAATTTCTTTCTCGCTTTCTTTTGACCAAATTTCTTACGCTCAACCATTCTAGGGTCACGAGTCATAAGACCTTCAGCTTTCAATAATGTTTTCTTGTCTGCATCGATTTCAACAAGTGCTCTTGAGATCGCTAAACGTACAGCTTCTGCCTGGCCAGTGATACCACCACCAAAAACATTAACTCTAACATCATAACCATCTACATCGTCAGTCAACATAAACGGCTGCTTCACTTTGTATTGAAGCATTCCAGTTGTGAAATACTTATCTAGTGGTTTATTGTTGATCGTTACTTCTCCTTTACCTTCTGTAAGGTATACTCGAGCTACGGCAGTTTTTCTTCTACCTATTTTGTGTACTGTCTCCATAGGTTTACTTTACCTCGTTAAGATTGATTGTTCTAGGTTGTTGTGCGCCTTGCTCATGCTCAGCTCCAGCATATACTTTAAGATTGCGATAGATAGTAGCACCTAATTTGTTTTTAGGCAACATACCTTTTACGGCATTCTCTACTACTCTTGCAGGATCTTTGTCATAAAGCTCTCTTGCGGTAAGACTACGTTGTCCACCTGGGTAGCCCGTGTGGCGTATGTAACTCTTATCATCCCACTTGTTACCGCTCAATTGTACTCCAGCAGCATTGATAATAATAACATTATCACCACAGTCAACGTGTGGAGTAAAGTTAGTTTTATACTTTCCTCTTAGGAATTTAGCAGCGATGGAAGCCATACGGCCTAACGGTTGATCAGCAGCATCTATCAGTACCCATTCCTTGTTTACGGTAGCGCTGTTAGCTGATACGGTTTTATAACTTAAAGTATTCACTGTGAAATAGTTTTAATTTCTTTGACGATTTTACTAACTAAAATCGGGCTGCAAATGTACTATTAAAAATTTGATTGACAAGCCCTAGCAAATAATTTTACACAACTTATTTACAGGTGGCATGATACCCACGACTTCGGGAAGTCGTATTTTTAAAGCATTGCAATAACGGCTGCAAATATAGGGATACTATGAAGTTGATTTTTACCTTGTTGGGATGTATTTGTTTTTTCGCTTTCGCGAAAGCGCAATCACCACAACCATCCAGCAACCAGCCATCAAAGTTGGTAGCAGATGCTTTCTATGGTGTGGATGATTTCAACAATATATATTACGGTAAGGAAAATGTATTTTATAGAGGCACGTTGGAATCTAAATCGAACGTCCTTCAATTCTACGACGTGCAGTTGGGCGATTTGACAAGCGTCGATTTGATCAATCCATTAAAGATCTTGCTATTCTATAAAGACACACAAACGGTTGTGCTGCTGGATAACAGGCTAAATGAAACCCAGCGGTTTGAATTGGATTTGCTTAAACCTTATCGCTATTTTGAGTTTGCCGGTCTTGCCGGTGAGCGACGTTTGTGGTTGTATAACATCGATTTACAGCGGTTAGAGTTGTATGATTATATCAATGATAAACTGGTCGTAGCATCGCCAGTCATCAAAGACCGAGTTACAAAAATGCTAACTGATTATAACTACAGCCATCTGGTGACTGATCGCGGAGTCGCGAGTTATAATAACTATGCCAGCAAGACCAGCGAGCTGCCACTAACTAACATCCAACTAGCCGATTATGATTTTGAACAACTTATTATAAAGCAGGATTCCGCCTACAAAAAATATCGTTTTACAAAGGATTACCAATTTGTAGAGGTTGAAAATGATCTTGAAGTTGATACTCAAGACCCGCCAAAATCCCTTTACCTAAAGAATGGAAAACTCTATATTTACAGCCGCGCTGGATTGAGCGCCTACACGACTAACCAGAACAAGAACTAACATGCACATTGCCGTCGCCGGAAACATAGGAGCAGGAAAGACAACCTTAACCAAACTACTCGCCAAACACTACAAATGGACGCCACAATTTGAGGACGTTCTTGAAAACCCATACCTAGAAGATTTTTATCAGGACATGGAGCGATGGTCGTTTAATTTGCAGGTGTATTTCTTGAATTCAAGATTTAGCCAAGTGCTGGAAATACGTGAAAGCGGTAAGAAAATCATTCAGGATCGTACGATCTATGAGGACGCTAGCATTTTTGCACCTAACTTACATGCGATGGGATTGCTATCACAACGAGACTTTGATAATTACAGTAGACTCTTTAACCTGATGGAAAAACTAGTAGCAGCTCCAGATCTATTGATCTATCTGCGCAGTTCTATCCCTAATCTCGTGAACCAGATCCACAAACGCGGTCGTGATTATGAGAACACCATCTCCATCGACTACCTCAGCCGGTTGAACGAGCGTTATGAAGCCTGGGTTCATGGTTACGATAAAGGCAATATGCTTATCATCGACGTGGACAACATCGACTTTGTCAATAATCCAGAAGATCTAGGAGACATCATCAATAGGATTGATGCAGAGATGACTGGGTTGTTTGCTTAAGAAATTTGTTTGAATTTACATTCGAGTTCTAGAGGCGTAATTTCTTTAAGGTTTTATAGTATCATACTGACTTAAATTTGATTCACGAATGAAGTATTTTCTTTTTTGTTCCACTTTACTATTATGTCTATTTGCTTGTCATGCTCAAAAAAGCCTTGCTTTTTTTGGCGGGATCAATCATATAAATGTAACCGAAGCAGAGAATTATCCATTTTAAGGATCACAAAATGGTATTGGTATACATCTAGGGCTCAGTTATGATTTACCAATTACAAATGCTATAATATTCAGTCCAAGAATTGCCTATTCTCAGCAAGGCACCACAAAATCTGATGCCGAAAAAGATCGCAGAGATAATGGTTCCTTTTCGTCGGTTGATTTTAGGTATAAGCTGGACTATTTAAATATTCCGCTACAATTTAAATTTTTCAATCAACCGT
This sequence comes from Nonlabens sp. Hel1_33_55, assembly GCF_900101765.1. Lineage (NCBI taxonomy): Bacteria > Pseudomonadati > Bacteroidota > Flavobacteriia > Flavobacteriales > Flavobacteriaceae > Nonlabens > Nonlabens sp. Hel1_33_55. The sequence continues at coordinate 2,189,000 of NZ_LT627735.1, read as the reverse complement.
ATTTGATCGCAGGACCTTATGCTGGTTTTGTAATAAGTGAGGAAAGGTACAATCAAGATTTTGGAGAATTAGAAAGTAAAGTTGATTATGGCTTTAATCTGGGAGTAGGCTTTAATATTCAGAACTTCTTTACAGAGCTTAACATTCAACAAGGTTTTGCCACCTTAATTGAGTTAGAAGAAACACAGAGCTCAGATGGATTTAAACCGAGAAATACAATTATCCAACTATCGGTAGGGTATAGGTTCAACTAAATATTATGTGACTGTAAAGATGTAGTTTTTGAGTTATGCTATATACCATTCTATTTTCCACGAGTACTAAATAGGTAATCTAAGATGATCTTATTATTGTCTCTCAAGAATAAACTTATTTCATAAAGAAATTTTACTCAAAATCCTTTTACAAGTAATTAGCTATTGATTTTTAAATATTCTTTGATCTCATCATATGAATTGGTTGAGATTAGAATATTTCTGTTTCCATTCAAAAGGAAATAATTTGGGTAGGCGCCAAGCCTAAGATCCTTATCCAGTTCATCTCTTGGCTTATCTGGATTGACCCTATAGTTCTGCCAATTATATTTATTTTTTACTAGATATTCTTTCCAGACATCATATTCCTGATCAATAGAGATTCCTATAACTTTTACTCCTTTAGATTCTAAAAGCTCTAGTTCTTCAGCCATTATCTTATGGTCAGTCACACATGGTGGGCAAGCTACAAACCAAGCATCAATCAAATATTTATCACTTGCATCAAGGTTTAATTCAATTGGCTTATTCTCTACATCAAGAAATGAATATTTCGAAAGGTCTATAGGGTAGTCATTTAGTTTCGTATTTACTTGTTCAAACACATTGAATGTAGGATGATTCCGTAAAGTAACATTCTGCTGGAGTAAAATCTGATTTAAGATTCTCAGGTTTTCGGGATTGTTTTCATTCAATCTATAATAGTAGCCTGCCATTTCAAGAGAAAGAGCACCGTTTTTATTATCCTTAATCTGCTGAATAATAAACTTATTTTTTTCTCCAGCACTGGTCTCATTTTTAAAAAGTTCCCGATACTCCTGCCTAAAATCTTTGGAAGAGTAATACATGGGAGAATTTAATAACGTATCGACAATAAGTTTTTTTTCAATTTTCCCTTTTATTTGAATTTTATCCCCTTTTAACCACAATTGAGAATCTGGATTGGGACTCGATACGATTTCTCCGTTTCTCCAAAACCAAATATTATACAAATCATTGATGCTGTCTTTAAACTTGAAGCGCATGGTATCACTATATACCATGGAAAGTCTTTCTCGGTTTTGAGTAATATCATTTATCCAGACACTGTCAATTTTTTCTTCAGTAGTCAAGTATAGGTTGAGGTCCAATAGGTTTTCTTCAATTGGTTCTTGATCTTTTTTGCAACCAACGATAAGGATTAAGCATGCTAAAATTAGGATTCTATTCATATGTGTGTTGCTTAAAGGCTTTACTAATATATAAAAGGAAGTATTGAGAGTATACTGATATTCAAATAGATTGCATTTTCAATGCTCTATTTATTTACAAACCTTAAAGCAGTCTGGCTTGGTTCTGCTCGACAAAAGGTTACATATATCTAGTCGATTGGTTTTTTAAACAATCCAACCCATTTCCCTTGCATGCTCGATCGCTTCTCGTGATTCTTTGACTAGTAAAACTGGACATACCTTAAAAGCATCTGCCATTTCTTTGATGGCGGCTTCTTTTTTGCGGTGGTTTACAGCTCTTATATAGATCGCTTTGATGCGCTCTGGATATAATGTGGCTGCATTCGTATAATAGGTGGTGTCGTGTTCTCCAGCATCGCCTATCAAGATGAATTTCTGATCTGGATAGTGCTTTAAAATATTGATGAGTTCGTGTTCCTTGTGCGGTCGCTCTCGTTTGGGCGTGCGATCCCATGGTGTTGGAAAATCGCGCAAAAGAATAGGTCCTTTTGGAAAGCCATGAAAATCCACAAACTTCTCTAGATAACGGTACAAATTCCATGGGCTGTTGCTCAAATAGAACATCGGGTTTTGATCTTTTCCTGAAGCGCCGCGATGTAGCAATTGATAGAAGTTGGCCGCATTTTTAAATGGTATCCTACGGTCGTAGTTTCTAAAAAACGTATTGAAAGCTACACGCAACTTGAGAAAGCTGGTCACTCCGGTTTTCATGATGGTGTCGTCAATGTCGCTAATAATCCCGTAAGCGGTTGTGGTAGGTGGCACGAGTGTCTCGCCAGTGAATTTGTTTAATGAGATGCGTTGTTGTGATTTCGCTTTCGCGACGCGTCCTGAGCCTGTCGAATGGGAAGCGGGATTGTTCTCATCAAAAGAAATCGTGATAGGCAAATAACCTTCTTCATCTGCGAGGTTTTGCAAGTCGTGTTTGGTATCTATGTCAAAGAGAAAGTAGCCTTCACTATCAGTAACCGATTTGTATTGCTCGCCGTTAGGCAAGGTGAGTACTACTGGTATGCGTCTGATCTCATCTGTCTGGAAGGTGCGCCAGGTATTGCGCAACGTCTGGTAGATGGTTTGATGCTCGTACAGCTTTAACGGCTGGTCCTGTAAGGCGCGTCCACGCACATACAAATGAAACTCGCCGCTGTAGGTTCTAAAGACATCGATGATCCACGGATCGCGCTTGAAAATTCCCATTTATTAGATTGAATCTGAAAGATACAATCTATCAAAATCATCCCATGAATCAATATCTTAAAATAGAAAAGCCGTTCTGTTTATAGAACGGCTTTGTTGCATTTTTAGGTTTTGAATTTATCTCTCTGCCAAAGGATTAAGAGCGCGTTCTGCTGCATTTGCAGGTTTGAAATAATACATTCCAGCATCACAAGCAACTAAAAGCTCTTCGTTTTGTGCAGTTTCTGTTTCTGTTTCAGACTCAATGATGATCTCAGTTGGGATTGTGGCTGTACCAACTTCCTCGCTGTGACCACCTAGAATTGGAGCTATCACTAGACCTATCAAACAAGTCAATTTGATCAAGATATTCATGGATGGACCAGAAGTATCCTTGAATGGATCACCAACCGTATCACCGGTAACCGCTGCTTTATGAGCGTCACTACCTTTATAAGTCATTTCACCGTTGATCATCACACCAGCTTCAAAGGACTTTTTGGCATTATCCCAGGCGCCACCAGCATTGTTCTGGAAGATCGCCCATAGAACACCACTAACGGTAACTCCAGCCATATAACCACCTAACATTTCTGCAATGGCTAATGAATCCATTCCAAAAATCATTGGAACAAAAGCAATCACCAATGGGAATCCAATGGTCAATACTCCAGGCAACATCATTTCTTTCAGCGATGCCTTGGTAGAAATATCCACACACTTATCGTATTCTGGCTTTCCGGTTCCTTCCATAATTCCTGGAATTTCACGGAATTGTCTTCTTACTTCCTGTACCATTTCCATAGCAGCTTTACCAACAGCATTCATCGCAAGTGCGCTAAATACAACGGGAACCATTCCACCAATGAATAGCATTGCCAGTACTGGCGCTTTGAAAATGTTGATACCGTCAATTCCAGTAAACGTTACATAAGCTGCAAAAAGTGCTAGCGAAGTCAATGCTGCAGATGCGATGGCAAATCCTTTACCAGTTGCTGCCGTCGTGTTTCCAACAGAATCCAGAATATCCGTACGCTCACGTACGATAGGTTCTTGTTCACTCATCTCTGCAATACCACCGGCATTATCAGATATAGGTCCAAACGCGTCAATCGCTAATTGCATAGCTGTAGTAGCCATCATCGCACTTGCAGCAAGCGCCACACCATAGAATCCTGCAAAAGCATAGGATGCCCAGATCGCGGCAGCAAAAAGAATTACAGATGGGAAAGTTGATATCATACCTGTAGCAAGACCGGCAATAATATTTGTTCCTGCACCAGTAGAGGATTGTTGTACAATTTTAAGAATAGGTTTTTTACCCAATCCTGTATAGTATTCCGTTACGGATGAGATGACTGCTCCTACTACAAGACCTACTAGCGTTGCGTAGAAAACATTGATCCAAGAAATTGTAATCATTCCTTCACCGTAAAAGCTCATAGTCATCGTGTCCGGTAATAACCAGTAACACAATCCAAAACAAGAAAGTGCCACAAGAACAATTGATGTCCAGTTACCCACGTTGAGCGCTCCCATAACTTGAGATTCCTTGGCGTCATTGCTGCTAATTTTTACCAATAATGTTCCTATGACAGATATGATGATTCCAACTCCAGCAATGGACATAGGCAATAGGATAGGACCTATCCCGCCAAAACCTTGGTTGATGATATCACCACCCATATCACGTATCACATAGTTACCCAATACCATGGCCGCTAGAACGGTCGCCACATAAGAGCCGAACAAGTCAGCGCCCATACCGGCAACATCACCTACGTTATCACCTACGTTATCTGCAATGGTTGCAGGGTTGCGAGGATCATCTTCTGGGATTCCAGCTTCTACTTTACCTACAAGGTCAGCGCCTACATCGGCAGCTTTAGTGTAAATACCACCACCAACTCTCGCAAAAAGTGCAATACTCTCTGCTCCTAGGGAGAAACCGGCAAGCGTTTCAAGAACGATCGTCATTAACTCACCTGGAGTTTTCATCACTCCGCCGAATTCGGCTGGAGCCCATTCACCATTCATGAATAAATGGAAGAAAATAATAAAGAACAACGTCAGTCCCAATACGGCAAGTACCGCAACACCTAATCCCATTACCGTTCCACCGCCAAAGGAAACCTTCAGGGCTTTTGGCAAACTGGTTTTTGCAGCTTGAGTGGTTCTAACATTGGTTTGTGTAGCAATTTTCATCCCGATGTTTCCTGCATAGGCAGAGAACAATGCTCCAAAAATAAACGCGATCAAGATCATCCAGTGCGTGGTAGGTACTACAAGAGATACGATTCCCAACAACACCGCTACAACGATAACAAATATGGTAAGTAGTTTATATTCTGCTTTCAAGAACGCTAGGGCTCCTTCATAGATGTGGTCTGCAATCTCCTTCATTTTACCGTCGCCAGCATCTTGCTTCATTACCCACGATCTTTTGGTCAGCATAAATACAAACCCCAAAGCTGCCAGTACGAGTGGCAGATAAATAACTAATTCTTCCATGTTTTTTTCAATTGATTTTAAAGTGTCGCTAAAGTAATAAAATTCTGTTAACGATAATTATGTACAGAGGATTCTGGAAAAATGGTGCTTTTTATCTATAAAAAATGGGAATACTGTAATCGGAGTCCTTAATAAAGTCTCCATTATATAATTCGGTGGTATGTTGTAATTCAGCTATTTAGTAGTTGATATGCAGCTGGATGTAAAGTAGATGATTTTGTAGTTCGCTTTCGCGAAAGCGTAACAAGTCAAGATCCAAGTTGCACGATGAGTCTAAAAACTAAAACCGAAGCTTCCCGTAATTGCAAAGGTGCGCGCGTCAGGTAAATCTCGGTAGTTCCCTCTAAAACTAGCATCGATCCTCAAAATGCGGAAGATGTTACCAACGCCAAAGCTGTACTCATAGTAGACATCCTCTGGAGCGAGATAATCAATATTACTGCGGTTAATGGCAATATTTTGATCACTTATGGTTCCATAAACTGCCTTGAAACCAACCAGTTCACGCAAGTCCAATTGCTGTAATCCAGGAATACGGGAAAAGATGCGGCCATTAAAATTGTGATCCAGGTGTAGCGTGACGTATTCATCAGTCACAAATTCATAGAAATTCATGGTGTTGAAAGATCCAGCGATGTTGAATAGGGTCTGGTTTCCTGGAACCACATTAAGCAATGCCAGTGGGACCTCGCCAAAGGTTTTTCCTGCTTCAACACGAGCACGCAACCTCCCAAATCCACCTATCTGCAGCGGATGCTCATAGTAAAACTGGAACTTGTCGTAATCAAATTCGGCATTGAGAACGCCTTCTAAGCCTCTGGTATAATTAGCGTAGAGAATCGGATATTGGTAAGAGTTAATAATCGTTCTATCCACACCATAGTTGGCAGTTTTACGACCTGGCGTGAATGTCATCGATAAACCTATATCGCTCTGATTCAGCTGGCTATTGATTGTTCCGTCATCTGCGAGATAATCCAAACTGAAGAAATCTGGGTTTGCAGATTTGATGGTTCTATAACTTCCTCCCAAACGGAATTCCAAATTGTAAAGCGGCTCAAAACTGAGGCTTACCGTGGAAAGGTTGATGGAAGACAGTCGGCCATTATTTCCAGTACTGATCAAGGCGCTAGACGCAAGACTACGACCCAAAACATCATTAGTATTCGTCAAGCTGGCAGCAAGCTGTTCAATATCTCGACGGTTTCCTGCCTGAATAGTCAAGCGGCTGCGCTTGTCCAATAGATATTTCCCTGATATACCATATTTGACCTGATCATCCCTGAAACCATAGGCTAGATAGCCTTCCAGTCGCCAAGGATCGTTTGCGGTGAAATAAGTACGTCCACCACCACGCAATCGCAATCCCTCAACATCATTAAATCCGAATATGGAAAAAACGGGTCCTATATCAAAGTTGTCTACCTCATAATAACCAGATGATAAAATGGTTCCTATATTATATAGTCGTTTGAATTTTTTATTCTGCTTGAGTGTGTCGAGCATGGTGTAAATCTGCTTCTCATCCTCGTTAAGTTTTTCCAGTCGGTTCTCATCCCAATATTCCTCGCTACGATTATAGGTATCTGGATCATAGTCATTAACGCGACGACGGTAAAAATCCTCTGGCTTTTCTATGTCAAATTGATAGTCTGCAAACAAAGTGGTGCGCTTACCATAAACGCCGCTAGCTTCTTCCTTTTTACGCAGGGAAAAATCACTCTGAAAAAAGTCTCTTGTAATCAGGAATAGGCTATCACCCAGCACTTGATATTCCTGCTCAATATAAATATCCTTAACCCAGTTTACATTGGCACTTTTAGTAGCCTGCATGTTGATTTGCTTGATAGCATAAGTGGAGTCTGCCACCCAGAAATCTCCCTTAAACGTAAGACCACCTACACGACGCGGATAGTAAACAATATTGAAGGATCGTGTTCCATCTACATCTGCTGTATCACGCAGTACGTAGTTATAAGTGTCAATTCCAGCTCTACCTATGGGACTTACAAAACTCTTGTCAAAGAATTTAAGGTGCCTATCATAGATGTCAATGTCTGTATATAAATCCTTTACTAAAGCAATAAGGGTTTGATTGTCAGAAAATCCAGAGTTTTTATTTGCCTTTACGTTCTGCTTTTCTTTGTTGATGGTATTATCGCCATAAACGGTAGAGAGCGCTTCATTAATAAATATGGGTAGATAGGTCTTACCAGTTACAGCACTTGTGTCTGTGTAGTCAAATATGAATTCCATTCCTTCAAAAAGGTTGGAATTGATCATGGAACTATCTATAGTGTTGAGGTCAAATTCTAGTTTTTCGTACTTCTCGTATTGATATTGATCAAATTGTTGGAGTCCATTCTTGCGGCGATTTTCCCAGACCTTGCGTAAAATATCCAGTGCCGGATTGTTTTTCTTAGATGTCTTACCGGTGTAAACCACAACAGCATCAAGTTGTGCCTCATCGCTTTCTAAGGTGATGTTGAAGTCAAGTTTAACACGACCTTCTAGATCAATGGTTTTTGTTTTGTAGCCAACAAATGAGATTTCAATCTGGTTATAATTTTCATCAGATTGTAAATAAAAACGCCCATCATCATTAGTGATGGTACCTTCATAAGTACCTGGGAAAACAACATTTGCGAAAGGAACTGTCACGCCATCGCTATCATAAACAACTCCACCTACTTTAGTCTGAGCGGTTGAAATGATGGAAATAAATATCAAAGCAAAAGCCGAAAGAATCGACCTCAAATGATATACACTGGAATTATCTGTCATTGTGAAAATTACAAGCGCCGAAGATATAACGACTGCTACTAAGATTATGTTATGAAAACAAAAAATCGAGCCAACTTCCCTAAGAGCCAACCCGATTATTAATCAGACTTAAAACCTGATTAGTAAAGTAACAAACGTATTTATTGGCTATGCAGTTTTGTTACGCGTTGGAACTTCGATTTAAAAGAACATTCTACAAATTATTGGACCCTTTTTTTCTTAAAAAGAATTGATATAGAATCCTGAGTGAACTAAAATATACTGTACGGTAACTAATTAAAATCCTGTCCAGTATTTGTTATTTCATTTCCTATCAAAGTAATAGTGACACTAATTTTTAGTCTTAGCATTTTCTCTATATACGTGCTGAAGCGTATGATTTATTTCTTCAGAAACCTTTAAAACAAAAATTCCAACTCGCGAGAGTTGGGATTTTAAATATTAAAATTGAAAGTTTTTTACTTTCTATACATCACTTTCTTTACACCTTCCACCACATCTTTACTGTTAGGCAACCATTCTTCCAATAACACTGGAGAATAAGGTGCTGGAGTATCTGCGGTGTTGATTTTGTAGATAGGAGCATCAAGATAGTCAAAAGCTTCTGCCTGTACCATGTGTGAGATTTCAGTAGATACATTACCAAATGGCCATGCTTCTTCCAGAATCACCAATCTATTCGTTTTCTTAACCGATTTCAAAATCGCTTCCTTATCATAAGGACGTACCGTTCTTAAATCGATGATCTCACAAGAGATACCTTCTTTTTCTAATTCTTCGGCGGCCTTGTAGGCTTCCTTGATAATTTTTCCAAAGGAAACGATAGTAACATCGTCACCTTCTCTTTTAAGTTCGGCAACACCTATAGGTAGGATGTACTCATCTTCTGGCACTTCACCTTTATCACCATACATTTGCTCAGATTCCATGAAAATAACGGGATCATCATCTCTTATGGCTGCTTTAAGCAATCCTTTTGCATCATATGGATTTGACGGTACAATTACTTTAAGTCCAGGTGTGTTTGCAAACCAGCTTTCAAAAGCTTGCGAGTGTGTTGCGGCCAGTTGACCAGCACTACCGGTAGGTCCTCTAAATACAATAGGACACTTCAATTGTCCACCACTCATTTGACGAATTTTCGCCGCGTTGTTTATGATTTGGTCAATCCCAACTAGTGAGAAGTTGAAAGTCATGTATTCAACGATAGGTCTGTTACCAGTCATGGTAGAACCTATGGCAACACCAGCAAATCCAAGCTCAGAAATAGGAGTGTCGATAACCCTTTTAGCGCCAAATTCATCCAGCATACCTTTAGAGGCCTTGTAAGCTCCATTGTATTCGGCCACTTCTTCACCCATCAAATAGACAGACTCATCGCGTCTCATTTCTTCACTCATCGCCTCGCAAATTGCCTCGCGGAATTGTATTGTCTTCATAAAATAGTGATGTTGTACTTCGAACAAAAATAGGTCTTAAAGAACTATCTGCTCAAAAAGTCTAACAAAATTTTATTATGCACGCATAGCTTATTGTGTGATTTTTAATTAATTTCGTGGACATTGAATTATTGATAATAAAACACCTCATAAAATGAAGATATTAGTTTGCATCAGCCATGTGCCAGATACAACCTCAAAAATCAACTTCACAGACAATGACACGCAGTTTGATACAAATGGCGTACAGTTCGTGATCAATCCCAATGATGAGTTTGGACTCACCAGAGCGATGTGGTTTAAGGAAAAACAAAACGCTAGCGTTGACGTAGTCACCGTTGGTGGTGCAGAGGTAGAGCCTACACTTAGAAAAGCTCTTGCCATAGGTGCAGACCAGGCGATACGAGTAGACACTCCAGCAGTGGACGGTTATGCTGTTGCAAAAGAACTTGCAGACGTTGTGAAAAACGGCGGTTATGATTTAGTTATCGCTGGTCGTGAATCCATTGACTACAATGGTGGAATGGTACCAGGAATGGTGGCTGCCATGATAGGAGCTAGTTTTGTAAACACTTGTATTTCTCTTGAAGTAGATGGTGATAGTGCCACTGCGACACGTGAGATTGATGGCGGTAAGGAAACTGTGAAGGCAAGTTTGCCACTAGTTATAGGTGGTCAAAAAGGCCTCGTGGAAGAAAGCGATTTGAGAATCCCCAATATGCGTGGGATCATGATGGCTCGTAAAAAGCCGCTGGATGTCAAAGCCTCTGTTGGTGCAAATAGTGAGACAAGCGCCGTATCTTTTGAAAAGCCAGCGCCTAAAGGTGCCGTAACTTTAGTAGATGCAGATAATCTTGATAAACTAATCGATCTCTTGCACAATGAGGCAAAGGCGATCTAGGGATTGTCGATAGTAGATTGATTAATAAGAATTTCGCTTTCGCGAAAGCGAGATAACAACAACATCAGTGGATCTTTCAATGATTAGGTTCACATCAAAAATTAAAAGACTATGTCAGTTTTAGTATATACAGAATCAGAAAACGGAGCCTTCAAAAAGACGGCTTATGAAGTGGCGAGTTATGCCAAGGGAATTGCAGACATGCTAGGAACAGATGTCGCAGCGATTGCATTTCACGCGGCAGATGCTGGTGAATTGGGAACCTATGGCGTCAGTAAACTACACAATGTCAAGGACGCCAAATTAGATAAATTCAACGCAGGTGCCTATGCAGATGCCATCGCTCAAGCAGCCAAGGCAGAAGATGCAAAGGTGATCGTAATTAGCTCTAGTGCAGATTCTAAATATCTGGGATCTCTAGTGAGTGTACATTTAGATGCAGGTTATGTTTCTAACGTGGTAGCATTACCATCCAGCGCAGATCCATTCACGGTAAAAAGATCTGTCTTTACAAACAAAGCATTTAGTAACACGCAGATTTCAACAGATCGCAAGTTAATTGGATTGTCTAAAAACGCCTACGGCTTAAAAGAAAACCCAACCGATTGTACCGTTGCAGATTTTGCACCTTCATTGAATGATGACGATTTCAAAGTAGAAGTACAGTCTGTCGACAAGGCAACCGATAAGGTAACCATCGCAGATGCAGAGATCGTTGTCAGTGCCGGTCGTGGTATGAAAGGACCAGAAAACTGGGGAATGATTGAAGAACTGGCAGATGTACTAGGTGCAGCAACCGCTTGTTCCAAACCTGTTAGTGATATGGGATGGAGACCTCACGGCGAGCACGTAGGTCAAACAGGAAAGCCAGTAGCGTCCAACCTATACATTGCTATTGGAATTTCTGGAGCGATCCAACACCTTGCTGGTATCAATTCTTCCAAAATAAAAGTAGTAATCAATACAGATCCAGAAGCGCCTTTTTTCAAGGCTGCAGACTATGGAGTGGTAGGTGATGCTTTTGAAGTTGTGCCTGCTCTTATAGAGAAATTAAAGGCTTTCAAGGCAGCTAACGCCTAAAACCCAAAGAAATATTAAATTTAAGGCTGTGCAATATGAGAAAATGCTCATTTTTGCACAGCCTTTTTCATTACAAGTTCACCCTACACAATGAGTCTAAAACGACTTAACATTCGCGGAATTTCTTACAGCCAGACTCAAAATGGTGCGTATGCTTTGATTCTTAAAGAATCTGGAGGCAATAGGCAATTGCCCATTGTTATTGGTGCGTTTGAGGCTCAAAGTATTGCCATCGCCCTTGAAAAAGAGATTAGTCCACCGCGACCGTTGACCCATGATCTTTTCAAAAGCTTTGCAGAGCGTTATGGAATTGTTGTTAAACAGGTCATCATTCATAAATTGGTTGATGGTGTTTTTTATAGCAGTTTGATTTGTGAAAAGGATAAAATTGAAGAAATAATTGATGCTCGCACCAGCGATGCTATTGCTCTTGCTGTACGATTCAAGGCGCCAGTTTTTACTTATGAGAATATTCTGGATGAAGCTGGAATCCAGCAGCAGATTACCTCAGATAAGGATCTCGTGGATGAAGACGATGATAGTGATGACCTGATTGAAGAGTTGATCAACACACCACTAGACGAACAAAATGATTACAGCAACCTATCCATGGACGAGCTGAACAAGATGCTTAAGGAAGCCGTTAGTAATGAGAATTATGAGCTGGCTGCCAGTATTAGAGATGAGATATCAAAAAGATAATCCAGCATTCCACATGAAGATTTTTAGTCCTGCACTGACCGGTATTTTACTTTTCATCTCTTTATTTATAACTTCTATATCCAGCGCACAGACTGACCAGATCTCTCTGGAAGGAACCTGGAATATTAATAGTGCAGACCAGAATTACAAACAATCAACCTTTCAAGGCGCTGCGATAGATTCTGTGGTATTTGGGAAGAGTAATTTTACCTATTACATATCGACAGATTCACTCGACCAGGTAGCTGGAAATTATTTTTACGACCAGAACGAACTCACGTTATATTTTGTAGAACCAACAGCAGACGCTAAACGTTATACGTTAGACAATTTGACAAACGATCTACTGGTTTATTCCAACGCTACGGAATCATTTGATTTTACCAGAACTACGGAACCGTTAGACACGCTCGAAGAAACTCCTGCCGAGCAGGATTTTGCGGTGGATCCATCAAAAGGATTTGGTTTTACGTTTACAAGCTTCTATCGTGGTTTGATAGGGATTGTGTTCATTATTGGATTGTGTTTTATTCTAAGTGCCAATAAAAGAAAGATCGATTGGAAGCTGGTAGCTACCGGATTAGGATTACAGGTTTTGTTTGCAGTTCTGGTATTGAAGGTTCCGGCAGTGGCATTCGTTTTTGACTGGATTTCAAATAAAGTAGTAGACTTTCTAAATGTTTCTGAAGCTGGTGCAGACTTTGTTTTTGGCGGATTGATTGATGTCAATTCTAGTTTAGGGTACATTTTTGCTTTTAAGGTGTTGCCTACAATTGTGTTCTTTTCGGCTTTTACTTCACTGCTTTACTATCTGGGAATTCTTCAGAAGATCGTTTATGGATTTGCGTGGGTGATGAGCAAAACAATGCGCTTGAGTGGTTCTGAATCTCTTGCTGCAGCTGCAAATATTTTCATAGGTCAGACTGAGGCTCCTTTGGTGGTAAAACCATACCTAGATAAAATGACCAAGTCTGAGATGTTGTGCCTTATGGTTGGAGGAATGGCGACTATTGCTGGTGGCGTTCTTGCGGCTTTTATAGCATTTTTAGGTGGTGATAGCGATGCAGAAAAGATCATTTTTACAAAACACTTGCTGACCGCATCGATCATGAGTGCGCCGGCCGCAATCATTATTGCTAAAATCCTTTTCCCAGAAGAAAACAAAGATGATATCAATACGGACTTAGATATCTCTCAAGAAAAAATAGGATCTAACGTACTGGATGCCATTTCACGAGGTACTACTGACGGTTTAAAACTAGCCGTGAATGTTGGAGCCATGCTTTTAGTATTCACAGCCATCATGGCGGTAGTGAATTGGATGCTTGGAGATTTGATAGGTGATCCTACGGGTCTTAATGATAAGATCGTCCAATGGACTGATGGCAGGTATCAATCTTTTTCCATGCAATATATTTTAGGGAATTTATTTGCACCGGTAGCATGGTTGATAGGAGTTCCTTATGAGGATATCATTGCGGTGGGACAACTACTAGGAGAGAAGACAATTCTTAATGAATTCTTTGCTTATGCCTCGTTAAGTACGCTTAAAAACACAGGTGTATTAGTCAATTATAGATCCATTGTAATTGCTACTTACGCACTTTGTGGGTTTGCAAATTTTGCCTCCATCGGGATACAAATTGGTGGTATTGGCGTACTTGCTCCATCGCAACGTGGCGTGCTTGCTAAGTTTGGAATTAAAGCCTTGATAGGCGGTACTTGTGCGGCATTACTTACGGCCACGATAGCCGGTATGCTTTTCGGATAAGGTGTTTATCTAGTTGAATCACTTGTCTATTTGCTTTTGATCTAAAAAACCGAATCTCTTTAACCATTATTTAAGTTTACGTTATACATTTACTTAAAATTTTGTAAAAGGAAAACATGTCTCCAGTTGAAGTACAACAATTTGATTTTGGTAAATTAGAATATTACGATAACTATGTTATCAGTAGTATTTTACCTAACACTCAAGTTACCACTTCCATCGCCAAAACTATTCTTACATCCGTGAAAGACCATTTTGGCAATAAGAAGATGGTTTATATTTCCAATAGGGAATTTGGATATGACGTCGATGTTTCCATTTATAAATTGGTCAATTCCAAAAAAATGGTGGCTATCGCTATCGTTTCAAGTAAACGAGAAGAAATCGTCGTAAAGGCAGCTAAGGAACAAGAGGTTTACAAAGGTTCTTTTGGAGTCTTTAATTCTATTGAAAGCGCTGTCTCATGGGCACAATCTTTCGTAACTGAGCATGATAACTGATTTTAATAAGCAGTTGAAAAATTAATTGGATCAGTCATCTGTTTCATCCTTGCTACATACAGTATTTCTTATTTTTCCATCTTGGGTCATTGACGATATGGCTTAAGATTCAAAGTCAGCAATTATATGAAACAGTACCACGAGCTTCTACAACATATTCTGGATAACGGTAATGACAAAGGTGATCGAACAGGTACGGGCACGCGCAGTGTTTTTGGCTACCAGATGAGGTTTGATCTTGCCGAGGGATTTCCGCTCGTGACTACCAAGAAGGTGCATTTAAAAAGCATTATTTATGAATTGTTGTGGCTGCTCAAAGGTGATACTAATATTGCCTACCTAAAAGACAATAATGTGCGCATTTGGAATGAATGGCCAGATGAGAACGGTGATTTAGGTCCTGTTTACGGCCATCAGTGGCGCAACTGGAATAGTGAAGGCATTGACCAGATCAAGGATGTCATCCATACTATTAAAACAAATCCCAATAGTAGGAGAATGATGGTTACCGCCTGGAATCCCAGCGTGATGCCAGATACAAGCAAGAGCTTTTCAGAAAATGTGGCAAATGGCAAAGCGGCTTTACCACCATGTCACGCCTTTTTCCAATTCTATGTTACTGACGGGAAATTGAGCTGCCAGCTATACCAGCGCAGCGCAGATGTCTTCCTGGGCGTGCCGTTCAATATCGCGAGCTATGCATTGCTAACGATGATGATGGCGCAAGTTTGCGGATTGCAATACGGTGATTTTGTTCACACTTTTGGCGATGTGCACATCTATTCCAACCACCGCGAGCAGATTGATCTGCAGCTTTCCAGAACGCCTCGACAATTACCTACCATGAAGTTGAATCCTGAAATCAAGGATATATTTGATTTTGATTTTGAGGATTTTACGTTGGAAAATTACGATCCATATCCTGCGATTAAGGCAGCAGTTGCCGTGTAATTAAATTCAGATTACATTGTTTGAGTGGCGTTTTGTTTCCGCTTTCGCGAAAGCGAACTACCCACGAAATACCTTGGAATTATAATCTGTTGTTCTTGAGATTTGATTCTATTACGCTTTCGCGAAAGCGATATAATCAACTATCTGCTAGACATCTTTGAATTTTAGTCGCGATTCAAGCTTGGATTTACTACTGGGCTGTTTAACTTGAAGTTAACTTGTGGGTGAATCTTCTTCCTACAAAAACACCTTAAATTTGAGAAGTGAATCAAGACCAATCATTACTAGAGCTTTTCAAGCAAACTCGAGCAGACTCGGAAACCATTTGCAAGCCGCTTGCCATAGAGGATTATGTGGTACAACCTATAGTGGATGTATCACCGCCCAAATGGCATCTGGGCCATACTACCTGGTTTTTTGAGGAATTTCTACTTGCTCAATTTTTAGACGGTTATAAACGCTATGATGAGCGTTATGCCTATGTTTTCAATAGTTATTATGAAAGTATGGGAAAACGTGTTGTACGTACAGATCGTGGCAACCTTTCCAGACCTAGCGTTGCAGATGTTTACAGCTATCGAGAACATGTAACAAACGCAATGACAAAGTTGTTAAGTGAAGAATTAGATGAACAAACGCGTGCCGTAGTTGAGATAGGAATTCACCACGAGAAGCAGCATCAAGAATTGCTGCTAACTGACATTAAATATATCCTGGGTAACAATCCATTGCAGCCAGTTTACGGGAACAAAGAAAATGAAGTTTTCGTAGAGTCGCATATGGCTGAAATGCTTCCTATTAAAGAAGGGATCTATCATATAGGTCATGATTCTGATGATTTTTGTTATGATAATGAGGAGCCTAAACACCGTGTTTTTGTAGAGCCTTATTCCATTTCCAATAAGTTAGTGACCAATGGCGAGTGGATGGAATTTATGGAAGATGGCGGTTATGAAAATGTGCTGATTTGGCATACCGAAGGTTGGGATTGGGTTCAGAAAAATAATATCAATGCACCTATGTACTGGTTCAATGATGATGGCGAGTGGACACAGTATTTACTTTCAGGATCTAAAACAATTGACCCAAAAGCTGCTGTAACCCACATTTGTTACTACGAGGCGTTTGCCTACGCACAATGGAAAGGAATGCGCTTACCTACTGAATTTGAATGGGAAATTGCTCAAGAGAAATTTAAATGGGGCAAACGCTGGGAATGGACAGAAAGCGCTTATTTACCATATCCCAATTACCTAAAAGCTGACGGAGCCCTAGGTGAATACAATGGGAAATTCATGGTGAATCAAAAAGTGCTGAGAGGTAGCTCCATTGCCACTGCATCAAATCACGCCAGACCAACTTACCGCAACTTTTTCCATCCTTATTTGAGATGGCAATTTACCGGTTTGAGACTAGCCAAATCTTTATGACCAAAAAAGAAACCTTCCAAAAGGAATTTGAGGATCACGTAAAAGAAGGACTGACTTCACATCCCAAATTCCTAAGTTCCAAATATATCTATGATGAAAAAGGCGATAAGCTTTTTCAACAAATCATGGCATTACCAGAGTATTACTTAACCGACTGTGAGTACAATATCATTGATACCTATAAAGAAGATTTGAGAGAAACTTTTTCTAATGAAAATGATTTTGATCTAATTGAATTGGGCGCTGGTGATGGTAAAAAAACAAAAGTCCTTCTTAAGGAACTGGTTGATAACAACGTTGATTTCACCTATAAGCCAATTGACATCAGTCAAAACTCGATTGACTATTTGATAAAGGATCTTTTGGATTTGTTTCCCAATCTAGACGCTCAAGGTGAACAGGGAACTTACTTTAAGGTATTGCAAGAACTCGCGCAGTACGATAAGCGTCCCAAAGTCATTCTAGTATTGGGATCAAACATTGGTAATTTAAATCATCCTGAAGCGATTGACTTTTTAGGAAAGCTTAAGGATATTATGAGTCCGCGGGATTTGTTGTTCATGGGTTTTGATCAGAAAAAAGATCCATTGACGATTCAAACTGCATATGCTGATCCACAAGGTGTGACGCAGGAATTCAATAGAAATTTGCTACACAGGATCAACAAAGAAATGCAGGCCGACTTTCCTGTTGAGGATTTTGAACACTGGGAAGCATACGATCCAGAAACGGGAACTGCCAAAAGCTATTTACTGGCAACCAAGGACTGCACAGTTCAAATCAATGCACTGGATCTTAAAGTAGATTTTAAAAAATGGGAGACTATCCATACTGAGATCAGTCAGAAATATGATGATGACATCGTGGAGTGGCTTGCGCAGAAGGCGGGTTTAGAAATCATCAAATTTTATGAGGATGATCGGGAGTTTTATAAAGATTACCTTTTTAAAGTTAAGTAATAGGGCTTTACAAGTTCGCGTTACTTACTTAGAACTTCAAGGTTCTGTTGGCATTCGTTTAACACTAATAATTTTTGGTCTAATATATTGGCCATATGACGAAAAGGTAATTTGTTGGCGATGGCTTAACCTAACTTTATTTCTTAAACATAGCACATCCCATTATGAACAAATTCAAATATCTAGTATTGACTGCATTAGCGGTTTTACTAGCCTCATGTGATGATTCACTTGAAAATCGAATCGATATTACTGCGCCAGAAAACGCTCAGCAACTTTTTACCGTATTACCGCAAAATGCTGATCAAGTAACCTATAAGCTTATTGAGGCCGATGTACAAGGTATACAAGGTTTTATAACTATTCGAGATGCCGGTATCATGGGAGTGGAATCTTTCATGAAGCTAGAAAATACGATACCAGGAATCATGCACCCAGTCCATATTCACGAAGGCCTTTTTGGGAATAATGGTGATAGAGTTATCACTCTAAACCCTATAGATGGAGATACTGGAATAGGAAGAACTTTTTTCGATAAAAAGGATGATGGAACTTCTACTGACTACTATGACTTAACAGAGAATCATGAATATTATGTAGGTCCACACTATAGTATGGATGATATGTCTACCATCATCGCAGCAGGAAATATTGGGTTGAATAACCCGCCAATACCTTGTGGTCCTTGTGATGGAAAAGTAACAGCATTATCTTTTATATATGAGGGAACTGAAAGTGCTAGAATTACCGTTGAACAAAAAAGAGGTGGAATTGTTTTTGACAGAGTCGTCACTCCACAGGAACAGTTCTCTATTGATGGTACAGATAGAAAAGGAACTCTTAGCACAGAAATATATATGTCTATCGACGGTGCTCAGGTGGCCAAAATACATACGAGTTGTAGTATTCCAATCGGGATCGGCTATGCGGTTTCTGACTTTATTATTGTAGCTGGAGAAAGCAGAAATGGAGGTCCACTTTGTGACCTAGACGAATCAGACATACCAGAGCCTTGCAATACTTGTGATGGAAAGGTTACCTCTTTAAGTTTGGTGTACAATGGTTCACAAACGGTAGACGTTAAAGTGGAACAACAACGTGGAGGAGAAATATTCAATCAGTCTGTGGATCCAGGAGATGTGATCCAATTGGTAGGTCAAGATAACCAGCAGACGTTATCTAGCAAGGTGTTTATAAGTGTTGATGGTCGTAGAGTAGAAGAAATACATACCAGCTGCTCTCAACCAATTGGCCCAGGTGCAATATTTGGAGATTTTGAAGTGATTGCAGGAAGTAGCCGTAATGGTGGCGTCCTTTGTGGAATGCCTTAATTCAAGAAGCTCACTCTTAACTGATTTGATGGGAAAAAACTTGTGTTTTAGATCTTTTGATATTGAAAAAATTCTCCGATTTAGTTCTAAACTCTAAATGAAGCATTTATTATTTCACCTCTATCATAAAAAAACCCGAGCCACAAGCTCGGGTTTTATATTTAGTGGTAATTCAATTTATTTGATAAGTGATTCTCTCGCACCACCAGCGGCAAATAAGGATCTCATACGAGTTTTTTGTCCTGCACTGAACATATACATACAATCATCATTTACGTAATCCATGTAGTTCATTGTCATATCATTTGAACGACAGTGAGACGTAGGGTATGATGGACAACCGTAGTTTGCTCTATCTGAAGATGGAGTATCTGCAACAAAATCATCTCTGTTACATCTTCCATCTCCCCAAATATGTCTTAGGTTCAAATAGTGACCTACTTCATGAGTAGCCGTACGACCGCCATCAAAAGGAGCAGTTGCACTTCCAATTGTTCCGAAATATTGTGGAGCTACAACTACACCATCTGTGGAAGCTGGTCCTCCAGGGAATTGAGCATATCCTAAAATTCCACCACCAATATTACAAACCCAAATATTAAGATTATTTGCAGGGTCTACTGCATCAACGCCACCGTTTGCCGAACTTTTCATCGCGTCGTTAGTTCCCCAAGAAGTTCTAGTAGAGGACGTGCGTGTGATGCTGGAAAGAGTAAAAGTTATTTCGCTATCTGCTGCCAGACCTGCAAATTCCGATGGAACTGATCCTGCATCACTATTTGTTTTTCTGAAGTCGTTGTTAAGCACTGCGATTTGTGAGTTGATCTGCGCATCGCTAATATTTTCTGAATTATTATTATAAAGAACATGGACAATCACAGGAATGTTTACAACACCTATATTATCTCCAGGATCTGTGCCACCAGTGTCTCCACCATCATTGCCACCACCTCTTGGTTTTTTTCTTGCTTTTTCAAATGCCGCTTGAGCAAATTGATTAGCCTTTGCTTCAATAGCTGCTGCGTTTAAAGCAAACTCTGGGTTGAGCATCATTTTGTCAAAATTTTCTGCTGCATAACATTTGCGCAGCTCGGCTGTTTGAATACCGTCATTATTGATTGGGTCTTCTTGAAATTCACTGTTTTCACTACATGATAGGATTAGGGCAGTAGCAAATAGGGATAAAATTACTTTTTTCATTAGTTAGATTTTAAATGTTTGCCTCAATGTACATAAATTGTTAGGAAAGCTTTAACAATTGTAAAGATCAATTCGATGAAATACATGATTCTGTTTAAATGTTTCAAAAATTCAAGAGGAATCCTCATTCAACGAGTTAATTTAGTGGAAAATGAATATCATGAAAGCAATCTGGAACAATCAAGTCATCGCCGAAAGCGACCAAACGGTCGTTGTAGAAAACAATCACTATTTCCCAAAGACTGCTATCAAGCAGGAATTTTTCAAGGAGAGCGATAAAACCACTGGTTGCCCATGGAAAGGTAAAGCGAGTTATTACACGCTAGAAGTAGATGGTGAGAAGAATCAGGATGCTGCTTGGTATTATCCAGACCCAAAGAACGCTGCCAAAGAAATTCAGGATCACGTTGCTTTTTGGAAGGGTGTTGAGGTTACAAAGTAGGTTAGACGTGTAAATTTTGATTCCGCTTTCGCGAAAGCGAGATCACATCAACAAATACGCTATAGCGCTACATTTTGAAGCTAAGGAGTTAAAAGCTTGTACCCATAACCTCTCACATTTACAATTTCTATCTGGTCGTCTTGAGATAGCTTTTTGCGCAGTTTTGTGATAAACACATCCATGCTTCTTCCCGTGAAAAAATCATCGCTGCCCCATAATTTCTGTAGAATGTAACTGCGATCGAGAACCTTATTTTTGTTCTGTAATAAGTGATACAACAAATGGGATTCCCGGTGTGTCAGTTTTACTGGGTCGTTTTCCTTAAATGATAATTTTTGCTGTGGGAAATTGAAAGAATATTGCCCAAGTTGATACATATCTGCAGACTGTTGTACTTGTTTACGTTCCAGCAGATTTTTCATTCGCACGATCAGCTCTTCGATGGAAAATGGTTTTTTGAGATAATCATTTCCTCCTACGTGAAAACCTTTGAGTACGTCCTCTGTTTGTGATTTTGCGGTAAGGAAGACAATGGGAATTGCATTATTGTTTTCACGCACTTTACTGGCTAACTCAAAGCCGTCAAGTAAAGGCATCATCACATCCAAAACCAAAATATCAAATTCATTGTTGATAAAAGTATCCAACGCTTTTTGACCATCAGCACAATGAGTAACGTCAAATCCTCTGGTTTCCAGGCTTTCCTTTACAATCATCGCCAGTGCTGGCTCGTCTTCTGCAAATAGTACGCGAGTCTTTTTCTTATTCATAAGGCAATTCTATTTTGAAGGTCGTTGGTTTCACGTCTAGAAAAATGCTACCGCCATGTTTTTCAATGATTGCTTTAGTATAAAATAATCCAATACCGTGACCCTTGACGGTATGACGATCGCCGCTAGGTACTCGATAGAACTTGTCAAAAAGTAATTTGGCGTCTTTTTTCTCAAGCAAACTGCCGTCATCCTTTACTTCCAGATGAATTTTAGAAGTGATTTTTTCTAGTTTTATAGTTATGGCATCGCCGCCATATTTAATCGCATTATCAATAAGATTGTTAATGGCATTCTCGAGATGGAATTCATCACCGTAAAATTCAACTTCTTTATCTGGGACAATCAGTTCGATAGACTTATGGGTAAGATCTTTATAGCGATTGACAGAACCCTCGATGGAATCGCTCAATGAAAACTTGGTTTTTTGCAAAGCCAGTTTATCGCTGTCGATCGTAGCTGTTTCCAATAGCTTTTCTACCATTAAGTTGAGTTTTGCCAGCTGTTCTCTTCCTATACCTAAATAACGTGTTGATTTTTCTATGTCACCCGTAGTTGTGAAATTCTGAACACCTTCAAGTGCAGCGCTTGCTGTAGCGATAGGTGTTTTAAACTCATGGGTAATGTTAGAGATTAGATCATTTTTGATGGTGCTCAATTCTTTCTGTTTGCGAATGATCCACAGCATATAGAATAGGCAAAAAATAACTCCACATATAAGTAGGAAAGACAAAGATATGCTAGTTAGATTGCGTTTAAGAAGGGTAGATTGTCCACCAGAGTAGATCAATTTCAGGTTTGTGTTTTGGTACAGTTGCGGGCTATCACTTTCTATAATTTGAGTCCCATTAATCGTACCTTGAGTAAAATCGTCATCACCATCATTGTATAGAAAACCATGATCAATGTTAATACCATATGATTCTAGCGACGCGCTCATCAGACTGTCTACCTTTTCAAGATCCATCTGGTTGGTAGCAAAAGAAATCACGATGCGATCACTAACCTCTCTGACTGATCCTGATATTTGATCATCTGTAAACCTTAAGTTTGAAATGGTGGCTTTTCCTGTTTTACTGCTATCCTTTGCAATGAATAACCTGTTGAAAGGAGTTTTTAATTCTTTTTCAAATGCAGCGGTATCTCGATCCAGACCTTTAAAAACTTGGATTCCGCTTATATTTAAATCCTTATTATTCAAGCTGTCACTTCCTTGTTCCTTTTCTGGAAATTTGAGAGCTTCATTTTCACTTTTAATAACCTTGCCTATATTGGTCAGGATGCTATCCATTTTGCTTTTGGGAAAATCACCATCCTTGCTATAAAAACCAAGTGTATTGCGTTTGGATTCATTCGTAAAATAATCTTCAACTGCGAGGTCAAAAGATGTGTTGATATCGCGCTCTAGCTGTCTTTCACTTTCTTCATAATTCTTGAACACCCAATAGAATTGAATGCTAATCGTGATGAATACCACGGCACTGATCATTATGAGGATTAACGTATATCTTTTCCCATTCATAAGGTAAAGGTGCTGTATTTAGGTAGCAATAAAAAATCGGTTAACACACGTTAACGCTCGTTAACTCAGATCACTGTAAAATCATCCCATCTTTGGGACGAACTAAAAATCAATATCATGAAAAATTTTAAATGGATTGCCGCGGTAGTTGTTTTTCTCGCTTTCGCGAAAGCGAACTCCCTACAAGCACAGCAGGATTTTAAAGCCATCGCACACTACATCGCCCAAAGCAAGTTTGATGTAAAGGAAGACTCCACGGATGCAAAAGAAGTCGCTGAAGACCCACGCAGAGCCGAAATAACCGCCCAAATTAAAGCGGCATTAGCTGCAGGTAGCAAGCAGGAATATACCATGAAGTTTACACCTACAGAATCCTCCTATGAGAAGGTAATCGAACTAGCAAAACCCAAAAAACCTTCTGGTGGTATAAGTGTCAGTTTTCAGGTGAATAATGGCTCAACCAATACCGTTTATAAAGACTTGAAGGAAGGAAAGTTCTATCGAGAAGATCAGATTATGGGTAAGGAGTTCCTTATCATTGATGATGTGAAAACTTATGACTGGCAGTTGACTCAAGAGAGTAAAAAAATAGGAAACTACACTTGTTATAAGGCGACCTACACTCCTGAAATTACCGAGGAAGAACAAACGGAGAAGGAAAAAAAAGAAAAGGACGCTAAAGAGGGCAGTCTATTTGCTTTGATACCTGAAGAAGATAAAACCATTACAGCGTGGTGGACACCAGAAATACCTATCAGTAACGGTCCTGGAGAGTACCAAGGTTTACCAGGAATGATCTTAGAAGTCAAAGAGGCAAATACAATTTTATTATGTACCAAAATTGAGATCAATCCAGAAGAAGATCTCAATATCAAACAGCCTAAATCAGGCAAAGAGATCAATGAAAAAGACTTTGACGAGCTACGGGACAAAAAAATGGAAGAGCGTATGAAAAAGAACGGCGGAAAGGGTTTCTTCATAACTGAAACACGGAGTAACTAAATTTTGGCTTTCAGCTTCAAGTGTTATAAAAAAGTTAATAAACTATCTATCCTGAAACTTAAGGAGCTTTTGTGTGTCCTAGAATAGTTATAAAGCAATCGTGTCGATTGAACTATTAAAAAGGCTACATTATGAATAAGATATTAGGATTAATTATACTGCTAGTTGCGGGAATTACAGCTCAGGCACAAGACATCTATGGTGAGGCGACCTATTTCTCAAAAGCTGCTATTGATAAAAGTTTTCTAGAAGGAAATCGGGACATCAATCCAGAACAACGCAAGCGTATTGAAGAAAACCTCAAAAAAGCGAGTGAAAAAACGTTTGTCTTGAAGTTTAATAGAAGTGAATCGGTTTGGATTGAAGAAGTGGCTCTAGCTGCACCTAGTCAAGGTAGAGGCGGTTGGGGAAATTTTATGGGATCTGCAATGGGTGGAGAAAAATATAAGGACATCACCTCTAATACTTTTACAGAGCAACGCGACATGATGGGAAAAACATTCTTGATAAAAGATGATCTGCCTGTACTGGATTGGCAAATTACTGGTGAAACCAGGCAAATAGGAAACTACACAGCTATCAAAGCTACAGCGGTGAAAAAGAATGATGCGCTTGATATGAGCGCCTTTAGAAGAAGACGTGGTAATGATAATGAGAAGAAGAAAGAAGAAGATGGTGAGACCAGTTTGACTGATATGATTGAAAAGGATGAGAACACGACTGTAACGGCGTGGTTCACCCCTCAAATACCAGTGCAACACGGCCCAGCTGAATATGGCGGATTGCCAGGATTGATTCTTGAGTTGAATGCTAACAACACCACTATGTTATGTACAAAAATCGCTCTCAATCCTGATAGCCGTAGTGATATTGAACCAGCCACGAAAGGTGAAGAGATCAAACTGGAAGAATACAATACAACGTTTCAACAAAAGATGGAAGAGATGGCTCAACGTTTCCGTGGTAGAGGTGGTCGTGGTAGAAACTAAAATTAGTTTCAAATAAAACAACAGAATGAGCGAGGATTGATATCCTCGCTTTTTAATACCTAACTAACTAATCAAACTGATGAATAAAATATTACTTCTCATTACAGGAATGTTTTTGATGGCTATTGCTGCAAACGCTCAATCTGTAAAAATTACTGGAGTTGTTGTCGATAGTTTAGGCACACCAGTACCTATGGCAAATGTAATTGCCTATGGATCCAACAATACCTTGGGAGCCTTTGGAATCACAAATACAGAAGGTCGCTACCAACTCCTTAATCTTAAACAAGACAGCACTTACGTTCTTAAAGTTTCTTTTTTAGGTTTAAAACCTATAGAAGAGACCGTGACTAAGATACAGTCAGACATGACTAAAAACTTTATCATGTTGGATGGAGCAGATCAATTGGACGCTATAAGTATCGTATACGAGATGCCGGTTACCATTAAAGGAGATACCATCGTTTATAACTCCGATAGTTTTACCAATGGAACCGAAAGAAGATTAGAAGATGTACTCAAAAAATTACCTGGTATGGAAGTCAGCGAAGATGGCGATGTCCAGGTAGAAGGGAAAGCCGTTGAACGTGTCTTCATCAACGGGAAAGAGTTCTTTGAAGGAGATACACGACTTGCAACTAAAAACATCCCTGCAGATGCTATTTCAAAAGTTGAGGTTCTCAAAAACTTCAATAATGTGAGCCAGCTCAAAGGTGTGGGAAATGATCAGGATAGGGTTGCCATCAACATTAGATTAAAAGAAGGAAAAGAGAAATTCTGGTTTGGTGAGATTACAGCAGCAGGTGGTTATGGTAATGATGATGTAAGATATCAAGTCAAACCAAAAGCTTTTTACTACAGTCCTGACTTATCAGTTAATATCCTGACGGACTTTAATAATTTAGGAATCCCAGCATTTAGCTTTAGAGATTATGCTCGTTTTACTGGAAGAAGTTTTAGCAACACCTCAGACGCAGGTTCCAATGTTGGTACTGGTGTAGGTACTTCTGGTTTTACAACCTTCCGTCAGAATCAGGCAGTCAACATTGAGAGTAAGTTTGCGGCCTTTAATGCAGCCTTTAAAGCAAGTGAAAGTCTAGACATTAGCGGATTTGCAATTTTCTCTAAAACTCGTACCGATGATAGTACAATCCAAAATCGCTTGTATGCAGATGTTCCGGATGATGGTCTAGAAGGTGGTATTCAAGAAGATATCAGGGATGTATCTTTTCAAGAAAACGATCTGGCCATTTTTAAATTAGGGGCAGATTATAAGCCTAATTCAAACCTTACTTTAGATTATAACGGTCAGATAAACATCACTGATGTCACAGAGACTTCAAATTTTGTCTCTTCTCGTATAGAACCAGTTGAAAATGGAGGCACTGAAAATGTAGTAGAAAACATTGGTCAACTTGACTCTCAGCGTCCAGTAGTGATCGATCAAAGCTTGAATGGTTATTATACCGCAGGTGATCGCAGTATCTTCTCTTTAGAAAGCCGATACATCAATCAAGAAGAAGATCCTTTTTATAACGCCATTAGAGATATTCAAAATCAGCAGGATCCAGAGCCATTTAATGGACGTTTAGGTCTTACTCAAGCAGATCCTTATAACATCAATCAAAACAATCTAGTTCAAACCAGCAGACTTGATGCTAAGGTTGACTATTGGTATATCCTAAATAAGATCAGCAATCTTAATGTTACTGTTGGTGGAATTTTTGCCCAGCAAGATTATAACTCCAGCATCTTTCAAATTCTAGACAATCAGTCTAGAAATGATCTAACAGATTCTGATCTGGTGAATGATGTTCAATACAACTACAATGATGTTTATGCCGGCCTGCACTATAAAGTCATCACCGGTAAATTCACAATTACTCCAGGTTTTAATTATCATAGCATTTCTACAAAGGATGAGCAGAATGGCTCAACTAATGAAATCAAAACCAATAGAATATTACCTGATTTAGATATAAGATTTGACTTGAAATCTTCTGAAAGCTTATCCTTCAATTACAATGAAACCTTGACATTCTCAGATGTGAATAATTATGCGCAAGCTTTAGTTTTTGGTAATTACAACTCTTTGAGTAGTGGTAACAATCAATTGGAAGGAGCTATAAATGATGCATTCAGAATTAATTATAGAAACTTCAATATGTTTAATTACACCACCATTTTTGGCGGCTTGAATTATACAAAGCAACGTGATGCAATTCAGAACAGCTTCACACCAGATGGGATCAACCAGATATCAACGCCCATCAATTCACAGTTTGCGCAAGAATCATTTGGTGGGAACGGTAGATTCAGTCGCGAGTTTGGTAAAATTAATGCTAGCGTAGGTGCCAGTATGAATTTTTCATCTTTCAACAACGTCAATAGAGGCCAAAACCAAGAGTTGAAAAACTTCACACAAACGTATTCTGCTGGGTTACGCAGTAACTGGGATGATGGAGTCAATTTTGACCTGAACTACAGCCTCAATTTACAGAATGTCGATCAAGGTTTACAGGTCACTAATTTTACAACCAATACTTTTTCTATCGACGCTGACTGGCAGATAGGCGAGGCATTACAATTAGTTGCAGAATATGATCTGAATCTATTTAGTGGTGACCTGACAAATCAAAATTATGATTTCTTGGAAACGAGCTTATACTACAATAAACCAGATTCTAAATGGGAATATAAAGTTGCAGCGACTAACTTGACAAATACGCAGGCTATTGTAAGTGCTTCTGCTGGCGGTGGTTTCATAGTTTCCAGCACCACACAAAACTTTGTGTTACCTAGATATGTGTATCTGCAAGTGAAGTATGATCTGTAGAGATATAAATGATTGAAATTTGAAAGGCAACATTTTTAAATGTTGCCTTTTGTTTTTGGGAAATTTCGCTTTCGCTAAAGCGATAACATTCAATTTCTAATTACAACTTTCTTTTGTTTTCTATGGAAATTCTGGAGCCGTGTGCCATCATCACACTGTCTGGTTGCAAGGTGTCCAGAACGGCAAAAGCACTTCCATAGGTTTGTTCAAAATTCACGCTTAGTTCGAAATCGGTTACTTTATAGTGTTTCCAGCTGGCGTGACACACTTCATATTCATAGGTAGTTTGCGCATCATAGGATGAGTAACCGTAGTAACGCTCCAGTATAAATTGCTCGTTGCTTCCTTGTTCAATAGGCAACGCTTTTGGCAGGTATGAGGCACTTAATTGCTGCCATTCCTTAGGTTTCCACCGGTAGGTAACTTTATTGGATTGATCATTCTCTTTGAGTGCAAAATCAAGCGGCATAGTTTCATAGCGCTCATTGTATAGCTTATTGGCAACCAGTGTAATTAGTGGTTTGTCCACAATTTCTTTTATAAAAACAACGCCACGGCGATTACTACCTGGCTGCCGTACATAGAAACGCAGATTTATCTCGCTAAAATTAATATGGAATGGAACTGGCAGGTTTAGGATGCGAGTATTTTCAAAACGCAATCCTACAAGGCTGATATCTGCACATGCGCCACGCAAATCGAGTTCAGTTCCTTTAGGAAGATATGGTTCCAGCAACGCTGGTTCTACCTTAAAATTTGCAAATGGAAGATAACTCCATGTAGAGGTTAAAAATGACATATGATAAAAGTAATTAATATGAAGATTATTTAAGTGAAGGCAGAGTTAACAAGGGTTATGACATCATAATTATAGGTATCTTTAAATACGAACAAAACCAATCAGCGGTTAAAAGCGTAGATAGTCGACAAATAATATTTAATGAATCCCAAATTTAGTTACCTGATCCTCTATCCTATGATCTCCATATTGTTTTTAGGGATGACTTCCTGCTCTGTAAAAAAGCATTCAAACATTGATTACGGTAGTCACGTCGGTAATGTAGAAGATACTCCAAAACTAAACGTTTTTACCAGCACTAAGGCAAGCGATGAACTATTACCCGTTCTTGTATTTGTCTATGGCGGCAATTGGAATAGCGGTAGAAAAGGTTTGTATAATTATGTAGGAAGGAACTTTGCTAAACATGATATGGTGACGGTCTTACCAGATTACACAAAAAGTCCTATTGTGGATGTGGAAACCATGACAATGCAAATCGCTACCAGTATAAAATGGGTACTCAACAATATTGAGGATTATGGAGGTGATCCAGATAGGATTTATCTCACTGGACACAGCGCTGGTGCGCATCTTGTCGCCCTAGCTGCGATGAATCCGGACTATGGAATTCAGCCAGATGAGGTTAAGGGAATCATTCTTAACGATGCGGCTGGACTGGATATGGAAACCTATTTTAAGACCAACCCGCCAACTTCAGGTCAGGATTATATCGCTACATGGACCAACAATCCAGAGGTCTGGAAAAGCACTTCGCCCATAAATTACATTGATAGTGAAACTCCCAAAATAAAAATATATACAGGTCGTGAAACCTATAAATCCATCATCACCAGCAACGAGAGGTTTGTGGCAAAATTGAATAAATTCCAGCCAGATGTCAGCATTCAATGGTTGGACAAGTCGCATATTCCCATGGTATCACAGCTATTCTGGCCATGGAATGATAGATTTCAGGAGGTTAGGGATTTCATGGATGAATAGTATTCATTTTCTTGAACTCAAGATAAATAAGCTAGTTGTTATTATGAGATTTTGAATGAGTTCGCTTTCGCGAAAGCGATATAAACATCATCCCTTTTAATAGTACATAGGCAGTCTTGCACGTTAAACCTTTGTAAATTGCGGCTCTAAAACAAGAGCAATCAAAAGCAAAAAAACGATCATAGGCCGCACAGATAAAGCCGATTTTCCCAAGCTCAACTTTGAAGGTATCGATATTAAGATCGATACAGGTGCGTACACTTCCAGCATTCATTGTAAGGATATTGAAGAAAAAGATGGTACACTCTGCGCTATTTTTCTAGACGAATCGCACCCTCAATTTCACGGCCAGAGACTCGAATTTTCAGATTATGAGGTGACCACGGTACGCAGCAGTAATGGGATTCTTGACCAGCGTTATGAGGTACAGTCCAACATTAGACTTTTTACCAAGCTCTACAAGATCTCACTAACACTCAACAATAGGGAAGATATGAGGTTCCCGGTATTATTGGGACGTAAGTTTCTATCCAAAAAATTTATAGTAGATCCTGAGCTCCAGGACATCTCCTTTTTACAGACACAACATGAAGATTGACATTCTTTCAAGAAGTAAGAATATTTATAGCACTGCCCGCATGGTAGAAGAAGCCGCAAAGGCTGGACATGTGGTAAGAGTGATTGACCCACTTAAATGCGATATCAAACTTGAAAAACAAAAACCCACTGTTTATTATAAGGGCGAGCGTCTGGACAAACCAGATGCAATTGTTCCTAGAATAGGTGCCAGCATTACGTTTTATGGGACGGCGATTGTGAGGCAATTCGAGGCGATGCATTGTTTTACCACGGTAAGCTCGCAAGCATTAGTGCGCAGTCGGGACAAATTGCAAAGTCTGCAACGACTGAGCAGCTCTGGAGTTGGAATGCCTAAGACGGTATTCACAAATTTTGGCAAGCATACTTCTACCATTCTGCAAATGGTCGATGGACCACCATGTATCATCAAGGTATTGGAAGGTACACAAGGTATAGGCGTCAATCTCGCAGAAGATTATGAAAATGCTGAGGCTATTCTGGAAGCTTATAACACATTAGAATCTAGAGTTATCGTTCAAGAATTTATTAAGGAAGCTGGTGGCGCTGACTTGAGAGCCTTTGTTGTAGGCGATAAAGTCGTGGGTGCCATGAAGCGACAAGCTCAAAAAGGCGAGTTTAGATCCAACCTACACCGTGGCGGCACGGCCACAAAAATCAAGCTTTCAAAAGAAGAAGAATATACAGCGATAGCAGCAGCAAAATCTTTAGGATTAGGTGTTTGTGGAGTAGACTTATTACAAAGCAGTCGTGGTCCATTGATTCTTGAAGTGAATAGCTCACCAGGTCTAGAAGGTATTGAGGCTGCAACGCAGCATAACATTGCAAAAGAGATAATCAAGTACATTGAAAAAAGCACCTAACATGAAAAAAGAGATTGTCATTCTGGATACGGTTATCAAACCTGGATCCAGTCATACGCTCAATTTTAATATGGCGCGACTTTATACCACAACGGTGGTTGATGTGCCAGTAATCATTCATAGAGCAAAAGTAGATGGTCCTGTAGTCTTATTGACTGGAGGCGTTCACGGCGATGAATTTAATGGTGTCGAGGCAGTACGTCAATTGATATCTAAAAAGGTAGCTAAGCCCAAGAAAGGAATGATCATAGCGATGCCTGTGGTAAATATTTTTGGATTCCTGAACATGCAACGGGAATTTCCCGATGGGCGTGATCTCAATAGGGTTTTTCCTGGAACTAAAAACGGCTCACTAGCCAGTAGGTTTGCTTATCAAGTAACTAACAACATATTGCCACACGTGGATTTAATTATGGATTTCCATACTGGTGGTGCTCAACGTTTCAATGCTCCACAAATGAGAGTAGATCCCATGGAGTTGGAAAGTCTTGAACTTGCGAGGATATTTCATCCGCCCTTTTTGGTGCATAGTAGAAACATCAATAAGACGTTTAGAGAGACTTGCGGTAAACTTGGGAAAAAATATCTTTTGTTCGAAGGTGGTAAATCCCAGCAGAGTGATAAAAATATCACAGGAGTTGCGGTCAATGGAGCTATTAGAGTTTTAAATCACCTGGGAATGCTCTCACAACCTGATTTATTGATTGAGCCTGATTTTCCTGTGA
The DNA here is from genome assembly GCF_900101765.1 of Nonlabens sp. Hel1_33_55. Lineage (NCBI taxonomy): Bacteria > Pseudomonadati > Bacteroidota > Flavobacteriia > Flavobacteriales > Flavobacteriaceae > Nonlabens > Nonlabens sp. Hel1_33_55. The sequence goes on along the minus strand of NZ_LT627735.1, from coordinate 2,157,250 downwards.
ATGTTATTAAGGAATCTAAATGGCTCAGGGCAAAATACAGCGGATTGCTACATCCTAAAGTCAGTCATGGAAAGCGCGTCGAAAAAGGTGAATTTCTTGCTGTAATTACAGATCCATATGGCACCATGCGTCACAAGGTCAAATCGCCTAATTCGGGTTTTATACTCAATGTGAATCACAGCCCTTTGGTTTATCAAGGTGACGCTATATTTCATATCAGTAAAGATGCAAAGCAAAAGAAACCTGCGTAGAGAATTCCAAAAAAGAAGAGATCTTTTGAGCGATGAACAAATTCAAGATATGAGTCTTGAAATCGCTAATAATCTTCTCAAACTGGATGTTTGGTCAAAGCAAAATTTTCATTTGTTCTTATCAATCAAAGGAAAGAAGGAAGTTGATACAGATTATATCATGCATGTTCTTCAAGGTAGAGATAAGAACATTATTTTATCCCGAAGCAATTTCCAAACCATGGAAATGCTTCATTTTTTATTGACAGATCAAACAGTTATAAAAGTCAATACTTACGGAATTCCAGAACCCGAAGGAAATCAGTTTGAAGTCAGCCCAAAAGATATCGACGTCGTTTTTGTGCCTCTTTTAGCAATTGATAAAAAAGGTAATAGAGTAGGATACGGTAAAGGCTTTTACGATAGGTTTTTAAGTCAGTGCAGACCAGACATCGTTAAAGTTGGTGTGTCACTATTTGAACCTATTGATTTTGAAATATCTACAGATCCATCAGATGTTTCTATGAATCAGTTAGTTACTCCATCTGGAATCATAAGTTTCTAATCATTTATTCATTGAAATAATTGACATTCTTTCTTAGTGGTCTTTTAATCGTAAATTTTAGCTTATTTTCACATAACAACCCTTAATGTTATACTAACATACTTCCCTATAAGATGTTACAAGACCCTAATTATTTCAAATTAAGTCGTGACGATAAGTCCTATTTTTTAGAAGAGGTTGCGGCAGCAACTAAAACCGGTGTATACAGTATTTACTTCAAACAGGATAAGTTTTATATGGATGCCATAGGACGTTCCATATTGAACGTTCCCGACCAAATCAATCCATCCATAAGTGAGGCCTCCAAATTATTTTTCAATAAACAAGATTTTGTTGAAATGTTAGATACTTGTCTAAGTGGTAAACCATTTGAAGCAGATATTGCTCTAAACTCTTTCAATCAAGAAAAAATATGGATGCGTTTTACCGCAAAGCCTAAGTACAATCGAGCAAGACAAATTGTAGCTGTTAGAGGTATTTTCACCAGCATTGATAAATACATTAGGAATCAAGAAAAGGTAAAGCAACATAGTGAGATCATCAAAGCACAGAACGAACGATTACTACACTTTGCACATATAGTCTCCCACAATTTGCGATCCCAAAGTAGTAACCTAGCCTTAACTTTGGAACTATTCAATGATATCAAGCAGGACGAAAGATCTGCCGTTTTCTATTCTTATCTAGAGGAAATATCGATTAGTCTGAGTACAACGCTTAAACACTTAAATCAAGTAGTCACTCTCAACTCGCAGGCCACGAATCGTAAGTTTGTCGATATTAATGAATGCGTAAAAAAGGTTCTAGAAAACTACAGTCTAGAATTGGAAAGGATTGATGCAGAAGTTCAATTAGATTTTACAGCCTTCAATTCAATAGAATATGTTTCATCTTTCTTACAGGGAATCTTAGATACATTAATCTCTAATGCCATTGAAAACCGATCTCAGGATCGTCCATTAATAATAAAGATCTGTACAAAAATCACCGATGGCAAAAAGCTTTTGATGATAAAAGATAATGGTTGCGGTATGGATATAAATAGCATTCAATCGCAGTTATTTAAAATAGATCATAAAGAACATCCCAACGGTAAAACGAAAGGATTGGGACTGTTTCTAGCAAAAAATCAAGTAGAGGCGCTAGGTGGTGATATAGTTGTCAAGAGTAAGAAGGATAAAGGTGCTAAATTTACCATCAAACTGTAAGTATGAATAAGTCACTAGTTCCCAAAGTCTGTATCATTGATGATGACCGTCTTTATGTGAGCCTGGTATCCATGATGATCAAAAAAAATTCATTTGCAGAGGAGCTTTTGGTATTTCAAAATGGTAGGGATGCCCTAGATTATTTTGCAAAAGCCATCGATGATCCTAATGAAACCTTACCAACCATCATTTTATTGGATCTTAATATGCCTATTATGAATGGATGGGAATTTTTAAAGAAAATGGAACCTTACGCTAATAAAATGTTGGAGCGTAATATCAAGCTTAATGTAGTTAGTTCCACTATCAATCCAGATGAGGTCAATCGCGCCGAAAACCACGACATTGTCCATAACTTTATTACCAAGCCTATTTCAAAAGATGCTATCGCTAGCGCTTTCTTAAACTAGTTTCTTCAGCTATTACTTCTTATCAGGAAAAGCTTTTTTGCTAAAAAGAATTAGCAATATCACACCAACGGTTATGGCGCTATCAGCGACATTGAATACTGCATTGAAGAATGTGAATTGTTGACCTCCAACACTAGGCACCCATTGAGGCCATGTGCCGTCAAATAATGGGAAATACAACATATCTACCACCTCACCGTGAAACCATGAGCCATAGCCTCCATTTTCTGGTAGAAACGTGGCAACGCTGTTCATGCTGCTAGAAAATATTTTACCATAGAAAACACTGTCGATGATATTTCCAAAAGCACCTGCAAAGATGAGAGCGATACACACAATAAGAATAGAATGACTTTTATCTCTAACGCTTTTCCAAAGCCAATACCCTATTCCACAAATCGCAAAAATTCTAAAAACAGTAAGTATTATTTTACCATAATCTCCTGGTAGCTCAAAACCCCAAGCAGCACCTGGGTTTTCATAAAATAAAAGCTGGAATTTGTCCCAATCTAGTATAGGATTTCTAGAATCCCGAAGCATATAATTCAACTTGATGTAAATCTTACTTGCTTGATCTATAAATAGAACAGCTACAATGATAAGAATTGCTTTATATAACTTCATTAATAGGGACTGTTTTGGGGCAAGATACTTAAAAATGTCATTGAATTTCAATATTGCCGTTGACGCTTTCAACATCAAACGTGTACCGTGAAAGGCCTTTTTTGTGTCTTGAAACGACAACTCCATTTCTGGTGGTAGCACTTACTTTATAATTCTTGAAATTGACACCAGATACATTAGCATTGATGGTGACCACCTCTGTATTTCCAGTAATTGAATCAAAGGTTATTGCACCATTCCTAACATTTACTCTTAGCTGCTCAAAACTACCAGTGATCAAAGCGTTAGTATGATCCATACTTATGAAAACGGACTTATTTGCAGGTATCTTGATGTGAGCTTTTGAATCTGTGATTTTATGAGCACTAAGCTTGTCTTGCGGTAATTCAAACACCGGACTGATGGAGTCCTCAAAAAATAAAGTGTCATTAGCAACGTATGATTTGAAAACTACAGCTTCACTGTATTCTCCAGATTGCTTTTCATTGATGGAATACGAATCTGATTCGTTGCTTGCATCTATTTGCAAATCCACAAAGTTGACCATTTCAACCACTACAGTATGGAAAGTAGTTGCATCATTCTGTGAATAGCTGAAAAAAGTAAATAGCATCATAAAACACATAAAAAGTGTTCTAATGATGCTATTAGTTGATTTCATTAGGATTAATCCTGCATATTCTTAGCTTCAATGCTAAGCGTTGCGTGAGGTACTAATTCTAGTCTAGCTTTGGCAATAAGTTTACCAGTAACTCTACAAACGCCATATGATTTATTTTCAATGCGAATCAATGCATTTTTTAAATCACGGATGAATTTTTCCTGACGTATGGCAAGAGCGCTGTTGGCCTCTTTACTCATTACGGCGCTACCTTCATCAAATGCTTTGAATTGTGGCGCTGTATCATCAGTACCATTGTCTGCATCGTTCATATATGCACTTTTGATCAATTCATATTGTTCAGTGGCCTCTGCAATTTTAGTCTTGACTATTTCTTTGAAATAGGCTAGATCTTTATCGCTATATCTTACTTTTTCGTCAGTAGAGCTGCTCATATTTATATTTTTTTAATTCGGATAACCGTAGTTAATTCGTCAAAATCAATTTCCGTACCGTTATCAAGTTGGTTGATTATTTCAATACTATCTGCAAGCGTTTCATCTTTAATATACTGCTCATTACTCTGCACGGCAGCATCAATTTCATCCTGCGCTTGTAATTCAATGGTGATGCGATCAGTAACCTCAAGTCCAGAATCTTTTCTAATGTTTTGGATCCTGTTGACCAGCTCTCTGGAAATCCCTTCTTTTTTAAGTTCTGGAGATATGGAAACGTCTAGCGCTACCGTGATTCCAGATTGATTTGCCACGAGCCATCCTTCTATATCCTTGGAGGTTATCTCCACATCATCAAGGCCCAAAGTAATTTGTTTTCCATCAACATCAATTGATTTTTCGCCTGTTTTTTCTAACAAAGCGATGTCCTCTTGTTGAAAACTATTTATCAACCCAGCAACCAGTTTCATGTCTTTCCCAAATCGCGGCCCCAATGCCTTAAAGTTGGGCTTGATCTCTTTGACAAGTATACCACTGGCGTCATCGATCAGTTCAATTTCTTTCACGTTCACCTCACTTTTTACAAGATCTGCAATAGCTTCAATTTGCTCTTTATCGTGTTGTGCCAGAACTGGTATCATGATACGTTGCAAAGGTTGACGCACTTTAATACTTTCCTTTTTACGTAGGGAAAGCGTCAAGCTTGATATAATTTGTGCCTTGTGCATCTTTTCTTCTAGTTCTGGATCGATAGCATTTTCATCAAATGTAGGAAATTTCGATAAATGAACACTTTCGCTAGCATCTGTTTCACAAACAATTGTAAGATCTCGATATAATTGATCCATAAAGAAAGGTGCAATAGGCGCACCCAATTGAGCTACCGTTTTCAAACAAGTATAAAGAGTTTGGTAAGCGGCGATTTTATCCTGCTGATAATCGCCTTTCCAAAATCTCCTTCTACACAAACGTACGTACCAGTTGCTCAAGTTTTCAGTAACAAAAGTCGTGATCGCTCTTGCAGCTTTCGTGGGTTCATAATCTTCGTAGAAAGCCGTTGTGTCCTTGATTAACGTGTTCAATTCTGAGAGAACCCAACGATCAATCTCTGGACGATCTGCTAGAGGTATTTCGCTTTCGCGAAAGCTGAACCCATCAACATTAGCGTACAAAGCAAAGAAGCTGTAGGTATTATAAAGCGTCCCGAAGAACTTGCGCTGTACCTCAGTGATTCCATCAAGGTCAAACTTGAGATTGTCCCAAGGATTGGCATTGCTCACCATATACCATCTCGTGGCATCTGCACCGTATTTCCCTAATGTCTTAAAAGGATCTGCGGCGTTGCCTAGACGTTTAGACATTTTCTGTCCATTTTTGTCAAGTACAAGACCGTTGGATACTACATTTTTATAAGCCACATCATCACTGATCATGGTGGCGATGGCATGCAGAGTATAGAACCAGCCGCGTGTTTGATCCACACCTTCAGCAATGAAGTCTGCTTTTCTTAGTTGGTTTTCAACATCTTCTTTATTCTCGAATGGATAGTGCCATTGGGAATAGGGCATTGAACCAGAGTCAAACCAAACATCAATCAGATCTGCTTCACGAGTCAGTTTTTCTCCATTCTTTCCAACAAGATAAATCGCATCGACCACATTTTTGTGCAGGTCAACAAGATCATAATTGGCCTCGCTCATATCACCAGACTTGAATCCCTCAAACGGATTCTCAGTCATAAAACCAGCGGCAATAGATTTCTCGATTTCAGCCATCAATTCTTCAATGGAACCAATGATCGTTACCTCAGTACCTGTCTCATTTCTCCAGATAGGCAAAGGGATTCCCCAGAATCTGGACCTGGAAAGATTCCAGTCATTGGCATTTGCAAGCCAGTTGCCAAAACGTCCTTCTCCAGTAGATTTAGGCTTCCAGTTGATGGACTTGTTCAGCTCGTGCATTCGGTCCTTGAACTCGGTCACTTTAATAAACCAGCTGTCCAGCGGATAGTATAATACAGGTTTGTCAGTCCTCCAACAATGTGGGTAACTGTGCACGTATTTCTCGACCTTAAAAGCACGATTGTCCTCTTTTAATTTGATGGCAATATCCACATCTACAGATCGCTCTGGAGCTTCACCTTCTGCGAAATATTCATTCTTCACATATTTCCCACCTATAAACGGCAACTCATCACGGAATTTCCCTTGAAGCGTTACCAGCGGCACTGGGTTTTTATATTCATCCAAAACCAACAATGGCGGTATTGGTGGGTTTGCTTGCTTGGAAACCAGCGCATCATCTGCTCCAAAAGTTGGCGCGGTATGCACGATTCCAGTTCCGTCCTCTGTAGTTACAAAGTCTCCGGCGATGACTCTAAAGGCATCATGGGCGTTTTCATAAGGCAATGCATAGGTCAACAATTGCTCGTAGCGCACGTTGATGAGGTCAGTTCCTTTGCAGCTTCCAAGGATTCTGTATGGTATTTTCTTATCAGAAAGTTGGTAGGCTTGTTTCGCTTTCGCGAAAGCGGACTCATCCTCAACATTGTGATATTTCTTACCGAATTGATAACTTACCAGCTTTTCTGCAAGAATGACCTGCATAGGTTCTCCAGTATATTGATTGAAAGTTTCTACAAGAACGTAGTCAATCTTAGGGCCAACAGTCAAGGCAACGTTAGAAGGCAGCGTCCATGGCGTTGTGGTCCAGGCTAGGAAAAAGACTTCACCACTTGCTGCAAACGGTAATGTTGACAGATCCACGACTTTAAATTGGGCGGTCACCGTAGTATCGGTAACATCTTGATAGGTTCCAGGTTGATTCAACTCATGCGAACTCAAACCTGTTCCTGCAGCTGGCGAATACGGCTGGATCGTGTAGCCTTTATAGATCAAATCCTTGGAATAGATCTCTTTCAACAACCACCAGACAGACTCCATATATTTGGACTTGTAGGTAATGTATGGATCTTCCATATCTACCCAGTAGCCCATATCATCAGTGAGTTTGCTCCAGATGTCCGTGTATTTGAGGACGGCTTTTTTACATTCCTCGTTGTACTCTTCAACACTAATTTTAGTGCCTATATCTTCCTTAGTAATTCCCAGCGCTTTTTCAACGCCTAATTCTACAGGAAGACCGTGTGTATCCCAACCGGCCTTGCGGTTGACTTGATATCCTTGCTGGGTTTTAAAACGGCAAAAGAGATCCTTAATCGTTCGACCCATTACGTGGTGAATACCAGGAAGGCCGTTAGCAGATGGTGGTCCTTCAAAGAAAATAAAAGGCTCATTTCCCTCACGAGTCGTTACCGACTTATTGAAAATATCGTTTTCCTTCCAAAATGCCTTGATGCGTTCATCAACTTCTGGTAGGTTCAACCCTTTGTATTCCTTGAATTTAGTACTCATTTCACCACTGTTTTAAGGCTGGCAAAAGTAAGGAAAAAAGGGAAGTTTTTAATTGAAATGTATTGCTATCGCTAGGACAGTTTGTGGTGTAAGAGATTGTGAGTATTATGCTTTCGCGAAAGCGATACCACTACAAATCTAGCCTATAGCAGGTGTCAGGCCGCTTAGACCCAATTTATTCTTGAAAATCACCGCGGCAGATGTGTAACCACCTTCAGTACCGTCCACAAAATGAACGTGATTGTTCTTGCGATCCTGCACGTAGCAGCTCATTACAGATGCATAGGTTGTGTGAATCCCATAAGTGATGCGACCTTCTCTCTCCATCATATCCAGATAGTTGCGCAGGGATTCGATCTGGCTAGGGCTTCCTTCCATCACGGTGTTGAGTGTACCGTCAAACATGATGGTGTCAGATAACTGGCTCACTTTAGACAGGTATTGTTTTCCTTCTTTGAAAAACTTGAAGTAGAACGTGCCAAAATAGGTAATCAACCAGTTTTTCATGAGGTAACCCATATCTTCCTTGCCCAATCGTGCCATCATTTCTTTCCTGATTTTATCGACGGTTGCGTTCAATTTCAATCGGGTAGTGGTGATGGGCTGGCGTTCTTTGAGATCTCCAAAAACCAAATGAATGATGTCCATGATCTCTGCATAGGTCGTTGCCTGTTGTGCTTCATCAGAACATAATGCCAGTAGGCAAACCACTTGATTTTCTTTATTTCTGGGTGCTATTTCTTCCCAGCGGCATTCCATGCCTTTTAAATCAATATTCTTTAGGTAATCTGTGTTACCCTGTAGAGTTTCAAAATTATCCTTGATCTGGCGCTCTGCAAACTTGAGTCCATTTCCAATAAGTACCGGAATATTGAGAAAATCATTGATTTCGCATTTTGCAATGCTAATTTTATTGCGAGCTTCATAAATTTCTGAAACAGGCATACTTCCTACTTTCAAAATGAGATGTAGGTTTTCCTTGACGTGTGTTTTATAGGTTTTAAGTGCCGTAATAACAGTCTCGACAATATCTTGATGGGTCAAAAAAGTCACGCCATCACCGCCAAAGAAATAGGGGATTTCCTCATCCTTCAATTTCACTTTTGCAATATTCATAACGGTAGCTACACTACCGGTCGCCGCAAGGTTCACGTTGTTATGCAACCCTTTGTTTACCGCAGCCGTACTATTTTGAACATCTGCTACCACCACGTGCCAGTCGTTAGGCACATTCACAAAAGCGCTTTCACGTCTTAGTATTTTTCTAACCGCAGCGTTTTCTGCTTTCAGATTTGCGTAAAAATGTTTGGAATTTTCCATGGGTGATTTAAGTCCTCAAATATATCTTAGGATAATTCATACAAATTCCTAATTAACTATAAATTAATGAATTGTAGATTTTGAGTGTGATAGTGATCGCAATTGATTTTGAGCGTATTTTCTGGGCATTCCCATCCCGCCAAAAGCGGCATGGTCGGGCTTTCCATTTCAATCTCTAATCACGCTACTGGCGTGATAAAAGGATTTCCATTTCAATCCCTAACGCAAATTTTCATTCAAGCATTTTCATAATTCCAATTGGGATTTGAAACTTAGTGTTTTGGTATTTGCCGCTTTGCGGCTCATTCCCATTGCAGCTGCATCCGTTTGATACGGTCGGCGAGCTTTTCGCTACTTAGTTTTTCCCTTAATCGATCCGTGATAATAGGAAACGAAAACGGCGTAGGTTTTTGACATGCTTTCCAGACGATTTCTTGATTCTGGATACGTTCCAAAGCATCAAATAATCGGTATTCTTCAATGGCCTGTTCAAACGTCTCTGTATACGCCTGACGGAACAGTAAGTTCTCTGGTTCATTGTCGCGGAATACTTCAAACAACAACTGGCTGCTGTTTTGAAGGTGTTTGGTCTTGATCAGCTTGTTGGGATAACCCGTAAATACCAAACCAGAAATCACCGCAATATCCCGGAATTTCCTTCGCGCCATTTCAGTAGCATTCATGCTGGATTGCAAGTCTTGCGACAGCATTTCTGGAGTGAGTAAATTATTGTCCAGCACTTCCTGCATATCAAATTCCTGATCACTCAAGATTTCAAAACCATAATCGTTGAATGCTAATGAGAACGTGATTGGTTTCAATAAACTAATACGATAGGCAATCACGCCAGCCATCGCCTCGTGAACAAACCGGCCTTCAAACGGATAAAATACCGCATGGTAACCTTCGCGGGTTTTAAAAGTTTCAATTAAGAATTGATCACGCTGCGGGATGATGCTTTCTCGCTGCTGCCTAATAATAATGTCACGCAGTGCCTTTACCTCTGGAGTTCGCTTTTTACCCGTCTGGAAATTGATCATTTCTTCCCGTAGCAATTCGCCCAATTGGGCGCTCAATGGTAACTTACTACCTTGCCAGTTGGACACTTGAGCTCGCTTGCGGGAAGAGTTGCGTACTTGAGCTACCATTCCTTTCAATCTTATAAACTCTAACGTTCTACCAGCAAATACAAAAACATCACCACGCGATAGCTTGCTTATAAAATATTCTTCAATAGAACCTATGTAACCGCCAGTTACATATTTTACAGTGACATCTGTGGCAGTGACAATGGTACCCATTTGCAGGCGGTGACGCATGGCTACTTTACGATCTGTAATGACGTATTTTCCATCTTCTTCAACAGTTACGCGTTTGTACTCATCATATGACTGCAGCGATGAACTACCATGCACGATCAATCTCAAACACCAGTCCCATTCGTCCTCTGTAATGCTGGCATAGCAAAAAGTGTTTTTGACTTCAGGATAAATTTCTTTAGGATAGAATGCGCCTGATACTGCCAGCGTACATAAATACTGTATGAGGACATCAAAGCACAAAATGTAGGGCAGTCGATCTTCCACAGCTTGTGTGGAAACTGCTTTTTGAAGCGCGCTAGCTTCAATTAATTCCAGTGCATGGGTAGGTAAAAAATGAATCACACTCGTCTCGCCAGGTCTATGACCAGAACGACCGGCACGTTGCAAGAATCTGGCGACACCTTTTGGTCCGCCAACTTGTATAATGGTTTCTACTGGCGCAAAATCAACGCCCAGATCTAAGGAAGAAGTACAAACACATGCCTTTAAACTCTCATTGCGAATCGCATTCTCGACCCATATTCTCGTTTCCTTATTGATAGAACCGTGATGCATGGCAACCTCGCCAGCGAGTTCAGGAAAATTAGTCATCAGGCCTTGAAACCAAAGCTCACATTGCGCTCTCGTGTTGGTGAAAATGAGTGTGGATTTACTGCTGTTGATGATTTCGACAACTTCTTTCATCAAGTGCAATCCCAAGTGTCCACGCCACGGGAATTTGTCCATGGATTCAGGAATAATCGACTTGACTTCAATTTCTTTTTTCAGATTTGCTTTGATAAGTACGCTTTCGCGAAAGCGTGTTTCATCAACTCCCAGCAACACCTGACGGGCTTGTTCTAGATTGCCAATCGTCGCACTGATTCCCCAAACCCGAAGTTCTTTGCTCAAACCTAACAACCGCGAAATCCCAAGTTCCATTTGCACGCCACGCTTGGTGCCCAGCAGTTCGTGCCATTCATCCACAACAATAGCATTGAGATTACCGAAAAACTTTTGATGGTCCTTTGACGCCAGCAACAAATGCAGACTTTCAGGAGTCGTGATGAGCAGGTCTGGCATGTTTTTCATTTGTGCCGCGCGCTCTTTAGTAGGTGTGTCTCCAGAGCGAATTCCAACCGTGAAAGGCAAACCTATGCCGTCAACAAATCGTTGGGAAGTTTGCGCAATTTCATTAGAAAGAGAACGCAGCGGCGTGATCCATATCGCCTTTAAACCCTTTGTTGGTTTAGTTTTATAATCTGGATTGTTTTTGATGTAGTTAAGAACAATCGCCACCCAAAGCGCATAGGTTTTCCCGCTACCTGTAGGTGCGTTGAGCAGTCCATGCTTACCTGCCAGAAAAGCTTCCCAAGTCTTTTTCTGAAAAGGGAACGCTTCCCAACCTTGTTGTTGGAAAAAATCCTCGGCGATATGGAAGAGTTCTTTTTTGTTCATCATAGTCTCGCGCTTGACGCGAGATCTGTATTTCTTGTCATCCTGAACTCGTTTCAGGATCTATTGGTCGTTTTAATACATAAACCAACCATATCTCGACTACCAACTTCGACAGGCTCAGTACCGCGGCTCGATACTGGATTGAATTTGCAACAATTCAGAATTCTGAATTACAAAAATTCACCATCCGTTGGAATCAGCGCTTTTAAATCATCCAGCGTGTTGGCCTCTTCAATGGGTTTGTCTTGTCTCCATCTAACAATTCGTGGGAAACGTGTAGCAACTCCAGATTTGTGTCGTTTACTGGGTGCTATACCTTCAAAGGCAATTTCAAATACATGATGCGGAGTTACAGATCTAACGGGTCCGAATCGTTCTAAGGTGTTCTTTTTAATCCATGCATCGACTTTTCTGAATTCTGCATCGGTGAGTCCAGAGTACGCTTTCGCGAAAGTCACCAACTCACCATCTTGCCACAATCCGAAAGTATAGTCAGTAAAAAGATTGGCTCTTCTACCATGACCGCGCATAGCATAGGTCAATACCGCATCAACGGAGAATGGATCTACTTTCCATTTCCACCAATCGCCTTTTTTACGACCCACGAGGTATGGACTGTCTTTCTTTTTGAGCATCAATCCTTCTGATCGACGTTCTTCGGCTTTGTTGCGTTCTGCTGCCACTTCTTCCCAAGAATTGAAATGCATGGTTTCTGAAAGCATTAAGGGAACAGCCCCATTCTCCTGCGGAGATTTCCCCAAAGGGGAAACTTTCTCTTTGTCATCCTGAACTTGTTTCAGGATCTGCTTATCACTATCGGAATTTTTGCTTGATTCACCATCCGTATCTCGACTGTCGCTCGATATCGGATTATCATTGTATTGATTAAAAGGAACTCCATCCTTCACAGCTTCCACTAATTCCTCCAACAATTTCCTGCGCTCTATAAAAGCCATGTCGCGAATATCCTTTCCTTGCCATTCCAATAAATCATAAGCTACCACAACTACAGGAACATCTGCGAGTAATTTTTTACCAACTGTTTTTCTTCCTATTCTGGTTTGGAGATCATTGAAATTCATGATTTCGCCGTCTTTGTAGGGTAGAATTTCGCCATCGATTACAGTACCGTTTGGAATCACATCGAGGAACTTTTGAAATTCTGGGTATTTGTCAGTTACCAACTCTTCACCGCGAGACCAGACGAAAAGTTCGCCAGCCCTGATGATGGTTTGGGATCTAATGCCGTCCCATTTATGTTCTGCACTCCAATTGCTGACATCGCCCAAATCGGCTACATCACCTTCAACTGCATAGGCTAGATAAAACGGATACGGTTTACCGCGCATGGCAACTTCATTGTCTTCAAAAACCAATTCTTGAAAAGTAGTATTCTCGCCGGTCCAGCTTCCCATGAGTTTATGAGCCAATACGTCCTGATCAATTCCTGTCGAGGCAGCTAGTGCACGGGTCATTAATTTTTGAGAAACACCAATTCTAAAACCACCTGTCATGATTTTATTGAATACAAATCGCTCGTAGTAATTAAGCTTCAACCAGTTTTCTTGCAGGTAATTTTTCTTCTCTTCATCCGTCTTTTTGCGCAAGGCAATCAATTCGTGAATGATTTGCGATAATGATTTATCTGACGGTTCGCTGGTGGTAGGCAGAATTAATGCTATTGTCTCTGCAAGATCGCCAACGATATGGTAGGATTCTTCAAACAACCACATGGGAATACCGCTAATGTCGGTTGCCCATTCTCGCATCAATGTTGTGTTGACCGGTCGCTTGGGTCTGCGATGGGAAAGTATGGCAATGGTCCACAATTTATCTTCTTGAGGTGCCGTGTTGAAGTATTCGGTTAGTGCTGCGACCTTTAGATTTGTCTTGTTGGTGCCGTCTATGGTTCTAATAAGTTCTGCAAACTGTTTCATAGCGCTTCGCTTGAATTTGAAGTCCCATTGTCCTCACTCCGGCCATTCTCAGTGCGAGACGGACATTTCCCTAAAGGGGAAAGCTCGTCAGGCTCGCTATTCTCGTTTTCCATTTTTCCATTGTCATCCTGAACTTGTTTCAGGATCTCGTTTTCGCTAACGGGATTGTTGCTAGCTACACCATCCATATCTCGACTGTCGCTCGATACTGGATTACTTTTATCTGTATTAATCACATCTCGATTTTCTGCTTCGACAGGCTCAGCACATCGGCTGGATAGTGGATGACTCTTGTTCTTATTGAGCACAAACTCATTTAGCTTTCTGGAACCATCAAAAAAGAAGGTGAGATTCTCATCTTCCAATTGGTCGTCATTGTTTTTAAGAATCCCCATTAGCTCGCTTCCTTTTTAGTTTCATCATCTGTTTCAGGCTCTGATTCATTTAAAGTTTCACCTTCATATTGAGTGCGCTCGCTAATAGCGTTCAAGCCTTTTTCTTCTCGCAGGTACCTGGCAAAAATATCTTGGTAGCCGTGCGTAGTGATCACATTTTCACAACCTGTAGCTTCAATGCTTTCTAACAATCCATCCCAATCGCAATGGTCTGACAATACAAAGCCTTTGTCGATGGCTCTTCTGCGGCGTGCGCCTCTAAAGGTCATCCAGCCGCTGGCGCTTGCCGTAGCATAAGGAACAAACTTGCGCATCCATGCAGATCCATGAGCGCTGGGCGGCGCAACAACAATATTTCCTTTCAATTCTTCTTTGGTAGTTTCTCGTGTTACTAAATGCGTTGGTGGGAAATCTATAAGTTCACGCAGCACCTCGGTCATTTTGAAGACGGCTCCATGACAGTAAATTTTCATTTGGCTTGTGTCTAGATGTTTTATAAGCCGTTGTGCTTTTCCAAGTGAATAGGCAAATAGGATGGAAGTTTTTCCTTCTGTATGGTTTTGTGCGCACCATTCATTGACATCGTGCATCACTTCGCTTTGTGGTCGCCATTTGAATGCCGGTAATCCAAAGGTGCATTCGGTTATAAATGTGTCGCACTTGATGGGTTCGTAGGGCACGGAAATCCCATCATCTTCCGTTTTATAATCTCCTGTGAATACCCAAACTTCGTTTTTGTGTTCCACTCTAATCTGGCAGGATCCTGGTATATGTCCCGCAGGATGGAATGAGAACTTGACGTTGTTGATGAGCAAGCTTTCGCCATGAGCGATACCACTCACATTTATATCTCCCAATCGATGAGAAATAATAGGAACATTGTCGTGATGCGTGATGTATTTTTTATGTCCCCAGCGGCTATGATCTGCATGGCCATGCGTTATGAGTGCTTTGTCCACAGGTTTCCAAGGATCGAGATAGACGCCTGCCGCATCACAATAAATACCATTGTCCGTGAATTGTAAAAGAGGTTTGCTCATTTCCTAAAATTAGGGAGCATGTGCGAATTCACCGACCGTTTAAGACAAGTTTATAGTGCAATAGAATCGTTGGGAACACCGTCAAGATCGCGCAGGTCTGACTTTAATTCTTCTATCAATTGCTCTTGAAGATCGTCGACATAAGACTTTTCATTGAGCTGGCCGTTAAGGTCATCAAATGCTCTTATGATATCGCCATAATATTCTGTGTACAGTTCTTCTGGTTTGTTTGTGTAACCTAAAAAGGACGCATAGCGATTTAATCTGGTTTCCAGTACCAAAATTCTTGAGCGAATAGGTTGGTTGTCAAATTCTGGACTCATATTCTCGCGTAAATTATGAGCGAGAGTTGCTAATCGCTGGGTAGCTTCAACGCTGTGATCGTAATTTTCAAATGCTGTTTGAAAAGTGGTGTAGGCTTCCCATTCTGACGCCAGCCTTTGAGCATCACCTATTAAGGCGATCTCTGTTTCTGCAAACTGAATTTCTGAAACTTTGACTTTTTCCTGATCAGGCGCACTGCGTTCTTCTTCCTGACAGGAAATCAAAAGAACACTAAGCAACAAGAAAATGAAGTAACGCATATACCAGCCAAAATTAAACAAAAAAACACCGCTTTACAGCGGTGTTCTCTAGGGTGTACTAGGGATATTATTTTTGATCCATTTCTTCATCGTATTCTTCACGGGCATCGCGGTAACGCTCTTCAGTGGTTTTGCCACTGTCTAGGTCGTTCACTTCTTCAAGATATTCCTCGATGGCGTCTTCCTTATTTTCTACATATTTCTTGCGAGCTCTTGCAACTTCATCTGCCAGATCATCATAAGCTTCACCTATGTTATTTAAGTAACGATTCATTTTTCTATCGCTCACATTAGATTCAGTAGATAATTCTTCAAAATCACTTATCTCTCTGTCTACATCATCCACAGCTCTGCGTACTCTTCTCAAGTTCAGGTAATCAGGAATCGAGTTTTTGAGCGAGTTAAAGTCAGTTCTTAATTTCTGAACTGCTGTCATCTTGTTTGCAGTATTCGCATTTTCAAGAGAAGTAATGTCTTTATCAACTGTAGAATAAACTGTCCAGCCTTTAATATTGGTAACATTACCATCCTGATCGACAGTCACAGATTCTTCAAAGTCACGCTGCATGGTTCCTGCATCTTCCTGACTGTATGAAACAGTTCTGGTCATGGGCTGCTCTTCCTCAACCTCAACAACGGTTTCTGTCTCCATGGCGTTTTCATCCATGACATCATCCATGTCTTTCTTTTCCTCTTTACAGGCTATTAATGCTGTTGCAGCTAGAGCCATGATGAAAATTTGCTTTTTCATAATTATTCCTTTTAATAATGGAAAGGCCAAAAGTACTTTACTTTCAAATGTTAAATACATAAATTATTATTAATGAATTATACTTTTAATTTATATAATCATGAATAATTAAGTTAATACTGGATGTTATGATGTTTGATGTGTTCTCGCTTTCGCGAAAGCGAAATATCAAAGGATCTTCACAACATAGACAGCAGGCTTGTTAGTGTCCACTATATTTGCAATAAACTAATCTTACCGAATGTCGGGAAAAATTCTAGTCATAGGTGCCAGCGGGCAGATAGGTGCAGAGCTCACCATGAAGTTGCGGTCTATTCACGGCAGTGAGAATGTGATTGCTGCAGATATCAGAGAAGGAAGTGAGGAACTAACTAAGTCTGGACCGTTCGAGATTCTTGACGCCACAGACAGAGAAAAAGTGGGTGAAGTTTGTAGGACTCGAGATATACAAGACGTTTATCTAATGGCGGCGATGTTGAGTGCCACTGGGGAAAGATTCCCGGACAAGGCCTGGAAGCTAAACATGGATTCATTGTTCATTGTTCTGGATCTTGCCAAAGAAAAAGTTATTCAAAGGATTTTCTGGCCATCGAGTATTGCTGTTTTTGGCCCAACAACTCCTAAGATCAATACGCCGCAGCATACGATCATGGAACCCACCACGGTTTATGGAATCAGTAAACAAACCGGTGAGCGCTGGTGCGAGTACTATCATAAAAAATATGGAGTTGACGTGCGCAGCATACGCTATCCAGGCTTAATTTCCTGGAAGACTTTACCAGGTGGCGGTACGACAGATTATGCAGTGGACATCTTTCATAAAGCTATTGAACATAAAAGTTACACCTGTTTCTTATCTGCAGGTACTGCCTTGCCCATGATGTATATGCATGATGCTATTAGAGCGACGGTTGATTTGATGGATGCACCGGCAAGTCAAATAAAGGAGCGTTCTTCTTACAATTTGAGCGGTATGAGTTTTACACCACAAGATATAGCTGATGCTATAATTCAGCACATTCCAGAATTCACTATAAATTACGAGCCTGATTCAAGACAACAAATTGCAGATAGCTGGCCTAGCTCTATAGATGATACTCCAGCACTTGAGGACTGGAACTGGAAAGCAGCTTATGATCTCGAGGCTACCGTTAGCGAAATGCTGGAACATCTATCCTAGAAAAGCGCGAACCCAATACCATATTATTATATTTACACCTTCTTATTAAATTACAATTATGTCATTTTCATCATTATTTGAATCTGGAGAAAGCGCCAGAAATAAAAGTCATTTTGCAACGATCGTATCGCTAGCTCAGTCTGCTGGATTGAAGGAAGAAGAAAAAGTCATGTTACTGCGATTCAAGAGTGTGCTTGACATTTCTGATTCTAATTATGAGGAAATAATGAAGAATCCTCATAGTTATCCTGTGACGCCACCTAATACTAGTGAAGAGCGCATCCAGTGGTTGCACGACTTGTTCAAAATCGTTTTTGCAGATAATCAATTAGATGAAGCAGAGCACAAATTATTACGCAAGTACGCAACGGCTATAGGTTTCAACGAGGCAGATGCAGAATATCTTGTGGAACGTTCTATAGAAATCTTTAGCGGTCACCTCAACCTTGAGGACTATAGATATCTCTTGAACAAAAACCGATAATCACACCATCCTATTAAAAACGAAAAGAGCTTTTTCAACTGGAAAAGCTCTTTTTGTTTTTGCTTATTGCAAGTCTTATTGATTTGCTTTCGCGATAAATTCTTCAGCTTTTTCTACCATTTTACGGCTGCCGCAAATAAATGGGACGCGTTCGTGCAGTTCAGTTGGTTTTAACTCCATAATGCGTGTTTTTCCATCACTGGCTTTTCCGCCAGCTTGCTCCACGATGAATGCCATAGGATTGCATTCATAAAGTAATCTAAGTTTCCCTTTTGCTGCTTTGGAACTTTTGGGATACATATAAATGCCGCCTTTGATCATGTTGCGGTGAATGTCACTTACCAGGCTACCTATGTAACGGCTAGTATACGGCCTGTCACCTTCTTCCTTCTGGCAATATTTGATGTAATCCTTAATACCTTGTGGGAAATGAACGTAGTTCCCTTCATTGACACTATAAATGTGGCCTTCTTCAGGAAACTTCATGTTGGGATGTGATAGATAGTACGTTCCTAGCGCTGGATTAAGTGTAAACCCATTAACTCCATGGCCAGTCGTATAAACTAACATGGTAGAAGTTCCATAAACGATGTAACCAGCAGCGACCTGTAAATTTCCAGGCTGCAGGAAATCATCGACGGTAACTGGTGTTCCTAATGGCGTAACTCGACGGTATATAGAAAAAATAGTACCTACTGAAACATTCACATCAATGTTAGAGCTGCCGTCCAATGGATCGATCAACACCACATATTTATTTTTATGATCACTATTGCTCCCGGCAATAGTTATAAAATCTTCATTTTCTTCACTAGCAATACCACAAACAATCTCTCGATTGGTAAGTGTTTGTATGAATACATTATTGGCAAAAACATCAAGCTTTTGCTGGTCTTCACCTTGAGTGTTGATTTCACCAGCACTACCCGTGATATCTACAAGTCCAGCTTTGTTGACCTCATGATTAACCATTTTTGCCGCTAGGCGTATGGAATTTATAAGTCTGGAAAGCTCACCGCTGCTATAGGCAAACTCACCTTGATTTTCAATGATGAATTCTCCTAGGGATTGGTTGATACGTGCCATGAAAGATTTTGGTTTCCACAAATATATAGGCTAGCGGTCACTATAACGTTATCGTATGTTACTTTTTGCGTTGAGGTTAAGGCCTCTAATAAATTTTGACTTTTCTTTGTGGTCATGATACATGTACGCCCAGCCAGAAGTGATGATTATCTCAGAGTTTTAGAGCTCATCACAGAATTAGCCGTTTTTGAAAAAGAACCAGATGCCGTTGAAGTTACCGTTGAAGAATTACAAAAACACGCAGCATCAAATCCGCCGTTGTTCAATTGCTTTGTTGGAGAATACGATGGTAAGATAGAAGGTATTGCCTTGTGCTATCCGCGATTTTCTACATGGAAAGGCAAAACAATCCACCTGGAAGATTTAATCGTTACAGAAAAGATGCGTGGCAAAGGTTTAGGCAAAGCGCTGTACGACCGTGTACTGACGCACGCTCAAGAACAAAAAGTTAGAAGAGTAGAATGGGTTGTACTGGAATGGAATAAGAATGCCGTAGAATTTTATGAGAGTACCGGTGCCACGATCGTGCCTGGATGGCATCTCGCACAAATGGACGGACGATCACTAGCAGAATATTTAGGAAAATGAGAATTTACAAATTTGGAGGAGCATCAGTCAAAGATGCTGATGGAGTGCGCAACGTGACCAAGGTTTTGAAAACTATGGGAACGCAAAACCTGGGAATTGTAGTTTCGGCGATGGGGAAAACCACCAATGCGCTAGAAGCCGTGATTGCTAGTTATGAATCACACGACAACAAATACCTCAATCTTATCGATCACTTGCAGGAACAGCACCTGGAGATTATTGAAGATCTAGAAAAGAAGGTTGATGGAGTTGATGATGGTTGGGTAGTTCGCTTTCGCGAAAGCGATATCAAAAAAGACCTCAAAGCAATTATAGAATCTTTGAAAGGCGAGATGCTGCGCAACAAAAGCCGCAATTATAGTTTTCTTTATGATCAAGTGGTGAGCCATGGTGAATTGATGTCCACCAAAATTGTTGCTGCATACCTCAACGCTTGCGATATACCTGTGATATGGAAGGATGCGCGCCAGCTCATTATGACTGATAACAAATATCGTGATGCCACCGTCGACTGGGAACATACTGAAGAGCAGATCAAAAAAGAATGTAGCCATGAGCTTTTTATCACTCAAGGTTTTATAGGATCTGATGAGAATGGCTTTACCACGACTTTAGGTCGAGAAGGTAGTGACTACACGGCTGCGATTCTTGCTTATAGTCTCAACGCCAGCGAGGTCACGATCTGGAAGGACGTGCCTGGTGTTCTCAACGCAGATCCACGTGTGTTCAAAGACACGGTTTTGTTGTCACAAATACCATATGATGAGGCTATTGAATTGGCCTTTTATGGTGCCAGCGTTATTCACCCTAAAACGCTGCAACCGTTGCAGGAAAAAAACATACCGCTCAACGTTAAGTCATTTATTGATCCCAAAGCAGATGGATCCACCATTACTTCCAGCGAGAGTCTTGTACCTACAACGCCTTGTTTTATCGTACGGAAAAACATGGTGTTCTTACGTATCGCCTCTAGGGATTTTAGTTTTATAGGTGAGAAAAGCATCTCTAAGATATTTGATGAACTAAGCGAGAACAAGATTCAAGTAGGCTTATTGCAGAATAGTGCGATTAGTTTTTCCCTTTGTGTTGAGGATAAATATGCCAAGATTGAAGAGCTACTGGAAGGTCTTCAAAAAGACTTTAAGGTAAGCCACGTTAGTGGTGTGTCGCTTTACACAATTCGTCACTATGCAGGTGACACCATCAAAGAAATGGAAGATGGCAAGAATGTTCTTTTGAAACAACGTACCCAGGAAACGCTCCAACTGGTCGTTAGTGAATGATGCATTTGCGTTGTGTTATATTTGTTCGAGAACCTAGCAATTAATTTATGAGTCTGGTAAATGCAAATGAAGTAGCAAAGGCAATCCATATTGACAAATATGGAATGCTGGGACGATTGGGTGGCTGGTCACTCATGAAGTTGCTACGTATTTCCACGCTCAATAAAATCTACAACCGCAACAAGGATAAACAGGGAACGGCATTCCTGGATGCAATTCTTGACGATCTCAAAATTGATTTTGAAATTCCTGAGGATGACCTCAAACGTATACCTAAAACTGGAGGTTTTGTAACTATATCAAACCATCCGCTGGGTGGTGTGGATGGAATATTATTATTGAAGCTGTTACTGGACAGACGGCCGGACTTTAAAATCATAGCAAACTTTCTGTTGCATCGCATTGAGCCTTTGAAGCCCTATGTGATGCCAGTGAATCCCTTTGAAGATCATAAGGACGCAAAATCTTCCACGGCTGGATTCATGCAGGCGATGCGCCATTTGAAAAGTGATTTACCACTTGGAGTATTTCCTGCTGGCGAAGTGTCTACCTATCGCGACGGAAAACTGGTGGTAGATAAACCATGGGAACCAAGTGCGATGAAATTGATACAACGAGCTGAGGTGCCGATCATACCTATTTACTTTCATGCAAAGAATAGTAAATTATTTTATAGGCTTGCTAAGATCTCTGACACGTTCAGAACAGCAAAATTACCATCAGAACTTCTCACTCAAAAAAACCGAACTATCATCGTTCGTATAGGTAATCCCATCAATGTAGCTTCCCAAAAAGAGCATCCTACGTTGGATGAGTTTACAGAATTTCTAAGAAAGAAAACCTACTTATTATCAAAGGCATACGATAAGGAAACTGTGAGTTTAAGGGATCTTCCCAAAAACATAAAATTACCTAAAGCGCCACCTAAAAAAATTATAGATACTGGTGATGCTTCTAAAATGATCAAAGAAGTTGATCAACTGCGCGCCGATGAAAAAAGACTTCTAGTTTCAAAAAACTATGAAATCTTTCTTGCTAAGGCAGATAAAATCCCCAACATTCTAAGGGAACTAGGGCGACTGCGTGAGATTACTTTCAGACAGATAGGAGAAGGAACAAATAAGTCTATTGACTTAGATAAATACGATCAATACTATCATCACATGTTTTTGTGGGACAATGAGGCTAATTGCATAGCAGGTGCCTATCGCATGGGAATGGGTGAAGAGATTTACAAGAAATATGGCATTGAAGGTTTTTACTTGAATGAGCTCTTTACCATTGATACGGATGCTCACAAAATGATGTCTCAAAGTATTGAAATGGGTCGTGCTTTTATTATTCCAGAATACCAGCAAAAACCGATGCCTCTATTTTTGCTCTGGAAAGGAATCGTGCACTGCACGTTGAGGTTTCCCAGCCATAAATTTTTAGTTGGTGGTGTGAGTATCAGCAATAAGTTCTCCAATTTTTCAAAATCCCTCATGATTGAGTTCATGAAATCAAATTATTACGATCCATATCTAGCTCAATTCATCAAGCCTAAAAAAGGTTTCAAAGTACAATTGGAAGATGCCGATAAAGACTTCATTTTTGACGCCTCAGAGGCTGATTTAAACAAGTTTGACAGACTCATTGACGAGTTGGAACCCAATGAATTGCGGCTACCGGTATTGATTAAAAAATACGTAAAGCAAAATGCTAAGGTGGTTGCCTTTAATGTAGATCCGTTATTTAATAATGCGATTGACGGGTTGATGTACATACGCATTGCAGACATTCCTGAAAGCACGGTAAAACCAGTGATGGAAGAATTCCAGGCAGAAATGGAAGAGAAATACTTCAAGTCAACAGATGATGCCGCTGCTAAGGAGTAAGATAATCTCAAATTTCCTATGGGTTGCTGGCTTCCTGTTGTTCGGTGTTTCAAGCGCTTATTCTCAACAACAGCTTATTGAAGGAACCATCATTGATGCCGCTACTAAAGAGCCGCTCATGGGCGTTGGCGTTTATTTATCGGGAACTTCTACAGGTGTTGTTTCTGGTCCAGATGGTGAATATTCCATAAAGTACGATGTGGAAATGAAGGCGCCTTTAGTCTTTGCTTATTTAGGATACGAAAAGCGAACGTTTGAAAATCCGTTACAGGTTGATTTGAAACTGGTACAGCTCCAGCAACAGGAAAATGAATTGGATGCTGTTGTTATAAATCCTGATCCATGGGATCGAGAGACAAAAGAGCGACTATTTCTTGATTACTTTATTGGGATAAGAAGTCTTGAGAATTGTGAGATTCTGAATTTAGACGATATACGATTGCGCTTCAATACAGATTCCAAACAAATGACTGCGACCAGTCGCAACCCCATCATCATTGTAAATAAATACCTAGGATATAAAATCAAATATGACTTGGTTGAATTTGAGATCAACTTTAAGTTTTTCAAACCAACTGTTGGCATCGAACGCGTTTTTGAAGTAGAGCATGCGAGAGAAAACTATCTAGCAGAAAACTCATTTGTGTCTGGAACATCTTTTTACCAAGAACTGGAAAGCGATAAACCAAACGAACGCAGAAGGATCAGGCGCAGAGAAAAAGCGTTCAAAATATCCCAACTCTTACTCTACAGATCCTTCATCAATAAAACACTGACTGAAAATAAATTTGATCTATTTCATAAAGGCTTTAAGGTCAATCCTGCAGATCATTATAGAAGCACCGTAGAGAATGGTGTTTACAGATTGACCTTTAGAAATCTTAAATATTCTATAGTGGATCGTGATAATCATCAAACAGATCTATTCTTATCTAGTAACTATATTTTCATGGATTCATTTGGAAATAACTTATCTCCTAGAGAGATGATGACATCAGGTTACCTGCCGCAATTGGGAGTAGGCGGTATGCTGCCTTTGAATTATAATCTTGACAAATAAAAAAGTCGCCCAGTAAGCGACTTTTAAAATTTGTTTTCTACTTTTTTAAAACCAAGGTTTTCTTCCTACTTGATAAGTTTGATAAAATTCTTCATCAGATTTTGTGAGGTAAATAATGCCTTCTATGATACCAATAATACTTCCTACACCACAAGTCACTACACTGAAAACCAATTGAATAATCCCAGCTTGAGTGTAACCCAATATGAACTTGTGTATACCAAAATATCCCAGGAAAATAGCCAGTAATCCGGCTAGTACTTTTTTGTTTTCCTGGCTGTTGACCATGTCATTGACGCCACGCTGGAAATCACTAGCTGCTTCTTTTGCAGATTGTTTTGCTTCGTCAAAACCGTCATTACGTTTTGTGCTATCGTAACCTTCTGTACTCATGTTATTTGATTTTTAATTGGTTGAAATAAAAGTACACTATTTTTCAAATAACGATTCGTTAGCTGGTTCCCATAATTCGACTTTCCTACCATCTGCATCAAGAATCCATGCAAATTTGCCGTAGTCAAATTCTTGCGCCTCTCCAATTAATTGGACTCCACTTGATTTAAGTTCGGCGATTAATTGATCTAGGTTTTCAACCCTATAGTTGATCATGAACTCCTGTTTTGAAGGATCGAAATAATCGGTTTCTTTTTTGAAAGGACTCCATTGCTGGCTCATTTTATTATCGGGTAGATCGACGTCGCGGTTCCAGAACGTATGACCGTATTCATCATGCTTAATTCCCAGATGCTTTTGATACCATTCTTTAGTTGCCTCTACATCATTGCACTTAAAAAATATGCCGCCTATTCCCGTAACTTTTTTCATGATTTCAAATGTTTGATCATTTTATCTGCAATGACTTCAGCAAGTTTATACTTGGACTCAACCGTCCAACCACCCACATGAGGGCTTAATATGACGTTATCCATCTGCATCAGTTTTTTGAGAGCTTCTGGCATATCGCTTTCGCGAAAGAGTGATTCAAACGAACTTTTCTCATATTCCAAAACATCAAGTCCAGCACCCAACACTTTACCACTTTGCATGGCTGCGACAAGATCTGCAGTCACCACGGCAGATCCTCTAGCTGTATTTATCAGGTAAAAAGGTTTTTTGAACGCAGCTATAAAACTTTCATTTACCATAGCTATGGTGTCAGGAGTTTGTGGTGTGTGCAAGCTCAAGACATCAGCTTTTGTTTGTAACTCTTCTAATGAGACTTGGGTCGCATTTTCATCGCCTACATTCTTTTTTATATCATGGCATAAAACGGTACAATCGAAGCCTCTCAATTTTTTTGCAAAGGCTTTTCCCATGTTACCATATCCTATGATACCAACCGTTTTACCGTCAAGTTCAAGACCACGATTGCCTTCACGATCCCAGATTCCTTGTCGCACCTCACTATCTGCTTTATTTAACTTGTTGAAAAGAGATAATAACATCCCAAGTGCATGTTCACCTACCGCGTTGCGATTACCTTCAGGAGCGTTGAAACAGGCAATACCCAATTCCTGCGCAGCTTCTAAATCTATGTTCTCTAGTCCAGCGCCTACACGACCTATACATTTGAGATGAGTAGCCTTGGATAAAAATTCTTGATCGATTGGGAATCTACTACGTACCACAAGCCCGTCATAATTAGAAATTACTTTTTCTATGTCGCTTTTCCTAGATGTGTAATCATGGTGATTATCAAAACCTGAAGCCGATAGCTTTTCTTCAAGAATATCATGATTGCTGTCTAAATGGAGAATTTTCATAAAGTTCATTTTAATCAATAATCTACATCATTGAGTTCGCGCTGGTAATCGTATTGTAGATCTTCATGAAGCGTGGAGATACGCACCTTTATGAGGACGATCTGTCTCTTGACAATATCCCGTACAATTTTGTTGCTCATCAATTTAGGATGTGTTTCCTGTAGACTTTTGCAGAAATGAATCAATATCGCTACTTCGGTTTCTTTATTACCTGAATACCTAATGAATTTCTTAGTCTCTTTAAGGATGCGACGTATCGCTTTTTTAGCATAATAGCCATTGCTGGTATTGATCTCCAGCAGTTTCTCGTCAATGTGAGATTTGATGGTCTGGATATAATCCTCTTCATGATGCGCCTCAAAAAGCAAGTAGGATAACAGTTCCTTATTTTCCTTTTTGAAACGGGAAAGCCTCAGGACAATCTCGCGCAGTTCGGTTTCTGTGCGGTCCTTCAGTTCATCGCGTATTTGTTTTGCCGTGGCAGCTTTCATGTAGTGAAGATAATGGGAATTAGGTTTTCAAACCAGAATAGGAGCAGCGTTGACGTTTATTTACAATTAGACCTTTATGTCGAACTCCTTTGATTAAAGTTACCTGAAATCTTCGGTTGGAAATTTAGAAACAGCCTGTTAGGAATTTAATAAGTTTCCAAAATCTAATTCTTAAAAAAGAGCGTTAAAATGAGTTCGCTTTCGCGAAAGCGAGACCATCACACTAAATACCTATAATCACTTTTGCGAGCATAAAATAAATCAAGATCCCGCAAATATCATTGCTGGTTGTGATAAATGGACCAGTGGCGAGTGCCGGGTCGATACCGCGTTTATGAAGGATAATAGGAACTGATGTGCCTATCAAACCAGCCACAATAATCACAACAAACAAGGCCGTAGAAATAGCAGCGGAAACCAATAAGTCACCTTTAGTAAAATAAGTATATCCATAAAGTAAAATACCCAGAATCAAACCGTTGAGCATTGCAAGTAACACTTCTTTAATCAAGCGATTCCCAATACTTCCCTTCAAATCATCATTAGCAATTCCCTGCACAATAATCGCGCTGGATTGTACACCTACATTTCCTGCCATGGCCGCAATTAAAGGCGTGAAGAGGAATAGAATGGCATGCTGTTCCATTAGTGGCTCAAAAAGGCCCATGATAAATGCGGCGCCTATACCACCAAAAAGTCCCAAAACCAACCATGGTAATCGTGCTCTGGTAAGTTCCCAGATGCTATCATTTGCCTCAACGTCCTGTGAGATACCAGAGGCGAGTTGGTAATCCTTTTCGGCTTCTTCTGTGATGAAATCTACAATATCGTCGATGGTGACACGACCCACGAGTCTGTCCAATTCGTCCACTACGGGAATGGCTTCTAGGTCATACTTACGCATGATGCGCGCCACTTCTTCTCCGGTTGTGTTGACCGTTACGTAGTCAACTTTAGGAATATAAACTTCTTTGATTGGAGTATTCTCTGCACTTGTTAGAAGGTCTTTCAAAGAAAGGCGTCCTTTGAGTTTCTGGTTGTTATCGACTACATAAATAGAATGAACCCGAGTCACATTTTCGGCTTGTGCGCGCATCTCGCTCACACAACCGGTAACGGTCCAGTTCTCGTTGACTTTTACGAGTTCTTTGGCCATCAATCCACCAGCGCTATTATCATCATAGCGCAATAGGTCCACGATGTTTTCCACGTGTTCCTCATCTGCCATGGCGCTTATGATCTCCTGCGCTCGCTCGTCAGAAAGTTCGTTAAGGATATCTGCGGCATCATCAGTATCCATTTCTTCCAGCTCGTCTGCGATTTCTTGAGGTGACAATGCACCTAAAATGCGATCACGCTGATCTTCATCCAGCTCCATCAGAGCTTCTGAAGTGGTCTCGCTGTCCAGCAATTTGACCACAAATATGGCCGCTTCCAGATTGAGGTCGTCGATGATCTCTGCAATGTCTGCAAAGTGCAAGTCTTCCAAAATCGATTTTACCTGACCAGCCTCATTCTGATCAATCAGTTGCTGCAGGTCGTCAATAAAATCTTCTGTAAGTTGGAATTGCATAGAAATAGAAAGGGTTACTTATCCACAAATATAATTGGATTCCCGATAGGAACTAAGAATTGGATTTTAAGTTGAAATTTTCACTATAGCTAATTACAACGTAATGGAATCAACTAGAATAAAAAGTACTGGAGCTAGAATTATTGGAATGAATCCAGCACTATGAGTTGGCCAGTTGCCTTAATTCTTTGATTGTTTTTTCTTGATCAGCAGACTTGAATACGTAGCTACCAGCCACAAGAACATCTGCGCCGGCATCAATGAGTTGCTTGGCATTTTTATCAGTCACGCCACCATCAATCTCAATTTGTGTAGACGCACTTTTACTTTTGATCAATTCTTTCAATTCTTTGACTTTGTCATAGGTATTCTCGATAAAGCTTTGCCCGCCAAAACCAGGATTTACACTCATCACACAAACCAGATCAATATCTTTGATCGTGTCCTTCAAATGATCAACACTAGTATGCGGATTAAGCGCCACACCAGCTTTCATACCGTTAGCCTTAATGTTTTGGAGCGTGCGGTGCAGGTGCGTACAGGCTTCAAAATGAACGGTAAGAATATCACAACCTAGATCTGCAAAGGTCTTTACATATCGATCTGGATCAACGATCATCAAATGACAATCGATGGTTTTAGTGGCATGCTTTACTATGTCACGCAATACAGGCATCCCAAAAGATATATTAGGTACAAAAACACCGTCCATAATGTCGATGTGGAACCAGTCTGCATCACTACGATTCAACATTTCACAGTCGCGTTGCAGGTTAGCAAAGTCAGCGGCAAGAACAGATGGAGCAATAAGTTTTGACATAATGAAGAGTGTTTTTGCAAAGATAAAAGTTCTGTAAACCCTTTACCGAATCT
The DNA here is from genome assembly GCF_900101765.1 of Nonlabens sp. Hel1_33_55. Lineage (NCBI taxonomy): Bacteria > Pseudomonadati > Bacteroidota > Flavobacteriia > Flavobacteriales > Flavobacteriaceae > Nonlabens > Nonlabens sp. Hel1_33_55. Next base: position 2,128,700 of record NZ_LT627735.1, on the reverse strand, counting down.
TATCTTTATAATATCCAAATAAATGAAACCTATGGCTTCACGACCTGAATCACGCTCTTACATTAATAAATTGAACATCGCCTCTATGGCGGTATTGCTCGTGATATTAGTATTCTTCTTCATGAAGGATACGTTTCCTTTCCAAACCCAAAAATGGATTTATTTAGTTTTAGGAATAGCTCTCATAGGCGTTGATATTCTGAGAATAAGAGAGGTTTATCGGTTAGGCCAGCGCAAACTTTTAGTCGTGCGTGTTATAACGTTGACCTTAGTCATTGGTTTTGTAGGTTACTGGATATATTTACATTTCTTGTAGTGGTTTACGCTTTCGCGAAAGCGAACTTATTACAGTATTTCCTGCATTCTTTATAAAATGCAATGATTTTTATAGATCAAGCTTATTAATTTCGATCTTAAATAGCACTCACAGAGGTTAACCTGGTGTCAAATTCAAAAATCTCCAAATCAAAATAAGGTACCGCTGCAAGGGCATGATCAAATATATCTGCCATAATATATTCATAATTTGCCCAGCGTTTATCGCTACTAAAGGCATAGATCTCTAATGGCATACCTTGAGAAGTAGGCGGTAATTGCCTGATCATAATGGTCATTTCCTTATTAATGGCAGAGTGTCCTTGCACATACTCTTGAAGATATTTTCTGAAAACACCAATATTGGTAAGGTTGCGACCATTGATCAGCACCGTTTTATCGATGGAATGTTGTTCGTTGTAATTACTAATCTCTGTCTGTCTGGATTTGAGGTAATCTTTAATCAAGCCTATTTTTTGTAATTCGGCTATATCGCGATCTTGCAGATAACGTATGCTTTTTGACTTAATAATGATCGCACGTTTGATGCGTCGGCCACCAGAGTCTGTCATACCGCGCCAGTTCTTGTAGGCGTCAGAGATTAGCGCAAATGTGGGTAGGTTTGTAATTGTGTTATCAAAGTTTTGCACCATTACCGTAGATAGATTGATTTGTAAAACCTCACCATCAGCACCATATTTGTCCATAGTGATCCAGTCGCCTATACGGACTGTGTCATTGATAGAAACTTGAATACTAGCCACAAATCCTAAAATGGTATCCTTAAAAATTAATAACAAAATAGCAGATGCAGCTCCCAGCGTCGTGAAGAATTTGATGAATTCAATGTTTGCAACTATGGCAAGGATTGATGCTAGAGCAAGTACCCATAATACTAGCATGATCACCTGTATATAACTATCAATAGGCTTGTCTTTAAATCTGACAGTCAGCTTCAAGAATTCATTTATCGTACGTAATACACTTCTAAAAATGAAAATTATCAAGAAAACTAAAATCACCCATAATAAGGTTTGAAAGACAGATTCAAGCCTAGGGTAATCAAGAAAGATTAGTGAGGTGCTTTTATTTAGTAAAACAACAGGGATTACCAAAGATAGAAGACGTGGCGCCCCATGCTTCAACAATAGGTCGTCAAATTGAGTTTGTGTACGTTTTGAAAATGCTTTAAATAATGTGAGAATAACACGTCTCGTGCCCCAATAAATCACAAATAAAGCAATGGCAAATAGCAAACCTATTACTAGGATATTACCTAATTCTGCTAGATTTCTATCCCAGCCAAGATCTTCTCTAAGCCACTCATAAATCGATCTTCTGTATTCTATCATCATCAAGATTTACGGCAAAATTAGAGTGATTAGTTCACAATCCCGCCTATGATGGTTTTCATTTATATTTATTAAAAGTGAAATAAAAAATGCCTCTTGAATTTCAAGAGGCATTTTTGATTGAGGAACTATATCAAATAAGATCCTGAAACGACACTTCGACAAGCTCAGTGTGACAATTCAGGATGACAAATGATCTATTCTTCAGATTTATTGTCATCATTGCTGCGGCGTGGGCGATCGTCAGATCTACGGTCATCGCGTCTTCCACTACTACGGCGGTCATCACGACCACGGCTACGATCGTTACGATCTTCACGTTTGCGTGGTGGACGTTCTGTCCAGCCTTCTGGCTTAGGCAACGTTTCTTTACGAGAAACTTTTTGCTTCTTAGTACGTGGATCAACACCCATGTACTTCACATCAAGAGTATCACCTACACTTAATATGGTAGAAGGATCTTCAATACGCTTGTAATCAAACTCACTTACATGAAGCAAAGTTTCCTTACCAGGCTTGAATTCAACTACAGCACCAAAGTCAAGCATCTTTACCACTTTTACATGGTAGATCTCGCCAACTGTTGGTTCAAAAATGATGTTCTGTATACGCTCCAGAGCGGCCTCGATCTTAGAACGGTCTGTTCCTGCGATCTCAATAATACCCATCTCGTTTTCTTCCTTGATGTTGATGGTAGTATCGGTTTCCTTTTGCAATTCTTGAATTACTTTTCCACCAGGTCCTATTACGGCACCAATGTACTTGCCTTCAATCTCCATAGATTCCATCTTAGGAGCATGTGGCTTAACGTCTGCAGCAGGAGCGGCAATCGTGTCAGTCAATTTTCCTAGAATGTGCATACGGCCTTCTTTGGCTTGCATTAGTGCATTGGTTAGGATTTCGTAAGAAAGTCCTTTTACCTTAATGTCCATTTGACAAGCAGTGATACCATCTGCGGTACCAGTTACTTTAAAGTCCATGTCACCTAAGTGATCTTCATCACCAAGGATATCAGACAATACAGCATATTTATCACCTTCAGTTATCAATCCCATAGCGATACCAGAAACTGGTTTCTTCATAGGTAAACCAGCGTCCATCAATGCCATTGTACCAGCACAAACCGTTGCCATAGAAGAGGAACCGTTAGATTCCAATACTTCAGAAACTATTCTTACCGTATAAGGAAGATCTGCTGGAAGCATTCTTTTCAATGCTCGTTGTGCCAAATTTCCATGACCTATCTCACGACGGGAAGTTCCACGTAGTGGACGAGCTTCTCCAGTTGAAAATGGTGGGAAGTTGTAATGCAGGTAGAAACGCTCTTCACCTTCTTGTGATGCCATATCGATAATGTTGGCATCTCTTGAAGTTCCAAGTGTTACTGTTGCTAGTGCTTGAGTCTCTCCACGAGAGAAAATCGCACTACCGTGAGTAGATGGTAAATAATCTACCTCACACCAGATATCACGTATGTCTGTAGTCTTACGACCATCCAGACGGATTCCTTCATTGAGCAATACATCACGTACCGCTTTCTTGTGAGCTTTGTTAAAATATTTAGAGATAAGATCTCCGTTTTCAGCCTGATCCTCTTCTGAGAATTGCGCTTTTACTTCTTCTTTGATTTCACTAAAGGCTGCGCTGCGCTCATGCTTTGCACTTCCTTGTTTGGCTACGTCATAGACTTTTTGGTAAGCAAGCTCGACAACTTTTGCCATGATAGCATCGTCTTCACGCTCACCTTCGTACTCACGTACCTCTTTTTTGCCAACAGCTTCAGCTAGAGCTACTTGTGCAGCACACTGATCTTTAATAGCTTCATGGGCAGCTTTAATGGCAGCGATCATATCTTCTTCACTGATCTCTTCCATTTCACCTTCTACCATCATCACGCTATCAGCACTCGCGCCTATCATCATTTCAAGGTCTGCTGCTTCTAATTGAGCATAGCTAGGGTTGATGACAAACTCTCCATCCACACGTGCAACACGTACTTCAGAAATAGGGCATTCAAAAGGAAGGTCAGATAATTGGATTGCAGCACTCGCCGCAAGACCAGCCATTGCGTCTGGCATAACCTCTGGGTCATGAGACATTAATTGGATCATTACTTGAACCTCTGCATGGTAATCTTTTGGGAAAAGTGGACGTAGTACACGATCTACAAGACGCATGGTAAGAACCTCACCATCGTTAGGACGTGCCTCACGTTTAAAGAATCCTCCTGGATATTTACCGGCAGCGGCAAATTTCTCACGGTAGTCTACAGTAAGTGGAAGAAAATCTAGTCCAGTAGATTTGTAGCTGGACACTACAGTTCCTAGAAGCATTGCTTTACCACATGTGATCACGACAGATCCATGTGCTTGTTTTGCAAGCGCTCCAGTTTCAATAGTGATGTCAGGCCCATTGGCCATCTTGATCACTTGTTTAAAAACTTGTGGTTTCATTTGTTTGTATTAAACGTTAATCTCAAGTTGTGTGTGGTGAGAAGGCGCTTACTTACTGAGAAACCAGCTTTTGTTATGTCGCGATGATATTTTTATTACGCTTTCGCGAAAGCGTAAACAGCATAAACCGCTGCGGTATAAAACAAAAAAGGGGACACGAAGTCCCCAATTTATTATTTTCTAATTCCTAGTTCCTTAATCAACTCACGATAAGCAACAATGTCTTTCTTCATTTTGTAATCAAGAAGAGAACGACGCTTTCCTACAAGTTTCACTAGACTACGTTCTGTGTTGTAGTCGTGACGATTTCTCTTAAGGTGCTCTGTAAGGTGGTTGATACGGTAGGTAAACAATGCAACTTGTGCGTCTGTGTTACCTGTGTCTGCTGGGTTCTTTCCGTATTTGGAAAGGATTTCAGCCTTTTTTTCTGGTGCTAAATACATGCCAAAATTATTTAAATAATGAATATTATGTATGTCAGTCGATCTGACGATGCCTTGAGATTCATTCTCTTAGCGGCTGCAAAGATACAAATTAAGTATAAGTTTAAATTTAAAATCGAAACTTAAATACAATGACTCAAGGTTCAACAGAAATTGCTTAATGTTAATTTATCTCAGAAATCTTTATTATGAATTTTAATATTCACTAAAAAACATTCTTTAGAACTCTGAACTCTGAACTCTGAACTCTGAACTCTGAACTCTGAACTAAGAAACCATCTTACGATTCAAGATCAAATCAAGATATTGATTGACTTTCTTTTTCAACTGTGGACGTGGTACGATAAAGTCAAGAAAGCCTTTTTCCAATAAAAATTCTGCAGTCTGGAAACCTTCAGGAAGTTCTTTTCCTGTGGTGTCGCGTACTACTCGTGGTCCTGCAAATGCAATCAATGCACCAGGCTCACCTATATTGATGTCACCTAGCATGGCAAATGATGCTGTCGTACCACCAGTCGTTGGGTCAGTACATAAAGATATAAATGGAATCCCAGCATCTGATAGCTGAGCTAGTTTTGAGCTGGTTTTGGCTAGTTGCATTAATGACAATGCAGCCTCCATCATACGAGCACCTCCAGATTTTGAGATGATCATAAAAGGTATCTCATTTTTCAATGAGTAGTCTGCAGCGCGTGCGATTTTTTCTCCTACAACGCTACCCATAGATCCGCCGATGAATGAAAAGTCCATGCAGGCAACCACAAGTTCATGGCCATTTGACTTTCCTACTGCTGTGCGCACAGCATCCTTCAAACCAGTTTTGGCTTGAGCTGCTTCTAATCGGTCAGAGTATTTCTTAGTGTCCGTAAACTTCAATGGATCCTTAGAGGTGATGTTTGGATTCAACTCCTTGAACTCGTTATTGTCAAAAAGAATTTCAAAGTATTCTTTACTACCTATTCTTACGTGGTACCCGTCTTCAGGACTTACATAAAAGTTGTTTTTGAGTTGTTCAGAGTCTATGATTTTACCAGTTGGTGACTTGTACCACAAACCTTTAGGCGTGTCTTTCTTAGCCTCTGTAGGCGTTGTAATTCCCTTTTTCTCTCTTTTGAACCAAGCCATATGTGTAATTATGAGTTCAGAGTTATGAGACCAGAGTTTTATGTTCAATGATCTTACTCCAGATAATTTGTTGTGATTATTCTAATCAAGAATTTTATTAATTCTCAATACGGAATTATTATAGTGTGTTCACATTATTAAGATCTTCAAATGCTTGTTTCAAACGAGCCTTGAAAGATTCTTCACCAACACGCAACCATTTACGTGGGTCATAATATTTTTTGTTAGGTGAATCTGCACCAGTAGAATTACCTATTTGCGTCTTTAGGAAGTCATCATTACTATCCATGTATTTTTTAATACCGTCAGCAAACGCCCATTGTAGGTCTGTATCGATATTCATTTTAATGACACCATAGCCTATCGCTTCACGAATCTCTTCAAGTGTAGAACCTGATCCACCATGGAATACAAAATCGATGTGGTTGTGCTCAACTCCATATTTTTTAGTCACATATTCCTGAGAATTCTTCAAGATCTTAGGAGTCAGTTTTACGTTTCCTGGCTTGTATACTCCGTGAACGTTACCAAATGCTGCTGCGACAGTGAATTTATCGCTCACCTTGCTTAGCTCTTCATAAGCATAGGCAACCTCTTCTGGCTGTGTGTATAATTTAGATTCATCCACATCGCTGTTATCGACACCATCTTCCTCACCACCAGTAATCCCAAGTTCAATTTCAAGAGTCATGTCCATTTTTGACATGCGCTCTAGATATCTTTTACAGATCTCGATGTTCTCTTCTAGTGGTTCTTCACTAAGGTCTAACATGTGCGAGGAGTATAAGCTTTTCCCAGTTTCGCGAAAGCGGGCTTCACTTGCATCCAATAAACCATCAACCCACGGCAATAGATTTTTTGCACAGTGGTCTGTGTGTAAAATTACAGTCGCACCATAAGCCTTAGCTAGTTCATGAACATGTTTGGCACCTGCGATACCTCCTAAAATAGCTGCACGCTGGTTCTCGTTGCTCAAGCCTTTTCCTGCATTGAATACAGATCCACCGTTGGAATATTGAATAATAACGGGAGAATTGAGTTCTGCCGCTGTTTCCATGACTGCATTTACAGAGCTGGATCCTATGACATTTACCGCTGGCAACGCATAACCGTTGGCTTTTGCATGATTAAATATTTCTTGAACTTCGTTACCTGTGGCAACTCCTGGCTTGATATTGTGACTCATATTTTTTGTGTTGAACTAACAAAAGTAAGCAAAAAATTTACTGTTCTAGGATGTTGAATGTTATAACCCTTACAAAGGTTTTTGGGCGTTTCCATCCCGCATCCTGCGTGATGGTCGGGCTCTTTGTTGCAATCTTTTTACAGCAATTCCTTTATGAGGATTGCTGTAAAAAGGATTTTCACTGCGATCCCTAACGCTTCTACATTTTAGTTTCTTTCATCCTTTTCCAGAGTGAAAGCGAAATTTAATTAAAATTTAATCGGTCTAAAATGGGTAATTGATACCTACATTAAATACCGATTTTGAAAAATTATATTCTGTGAACCAGCGGCGATCTGTTTCAAGAGCTGGATTGTAAGTTTTGAAACCTATGTCAAAACGAATGACAAAAAATCCAAAGTCATACCGTACTCCAAAACCGGTTCCTATGGCAAGATTCTGTAGGTCTTGAAATTCATTGAAAATTGCTCTGGGGTCCTCTTCACTGTCTGCAACATTCCAAATATTCCCGATATCAGTAAAAATAGCTCCTTTAAAAGCTCCCAAAACTGGGAAACGATACTCTGCATTAAAGGCGAGCTTCATGTTTGCCACGTTGAAATCATTCAGGCCACCAGTGCTACCAGGTCCTAGTTCATAGGCTTGCCAAGCGCGGTTATCATTAGGGCCTCCAGCAAAAAATGATCTGATAAATGGAATGTTGTCAGAGTTACCATAGGGAACTGCGATCCCACCTAGGGCTTTTATGGCTAGGACATTACCGCCATCATATTCCCAGTGCTTGATGTATTCTATTTCAGGCTTGAGATATTGGGAATATTCTACACCAAAAACCCTGCGATTCCCATTATCGTTGCGCTCTACATTTAGCAAACTTGAAACTCCAGCAATTAGATTTCCAGCACTTTCAATGCGTACACTGAATCTTGAATAATCCTCATCATAAATTCCCTGCCTATTGTTTCTTATCCAGTTGTAGGAACTAGCAATAATTAGATTGTTCTGTACCAATCGATCCCGACGTTCATTGATGTTCCTGATGTCTTCTAATTGACCAGCATTGGTGTTGAAGTTACCTTGAAGTGCGTCATTTATAAAGCGGTTGGTACCTTCAGGAACGGTAAGATCGTTTTCCATATCAACGTATTGAGGATCTGTTATATTCAGATCCATGGCAATATCATTGAGACTTGTGTAACTACTTTGATATACATTGAAAAAGTCCTGCGGGTCTAGATTGCGCACATATTGTGCATTGATTAGATCAAATCTAGTATTCTTGATGGGTGTTTGCTGCCATCGATAGCTTAGTGCTCCGGTCACGCTTTGCCGATCCAGGCCTATATTAGTTTGTGATACAAAACCCAGTGACAAATTTGTAGCTGGCGACATATATTTTGGAATGATACCGTCTGTATTTGCTGGGAAGAACAGTCTGGGAAATATCAGACTTGCGTCTGCACCCAATTCTTGAAGGTCAAAAAATCTGGAATCTCCAGTCGCATTATTGGAACTCGCACCTACATTACCTCTAAAGGTTAGGCTAAAAAGTTCACTGCCCTTAAATAAATTTCTAACTAAAAAGGATGTGTTCAAACCTACTCCAAAGGTCTGAATGTTACTGTGAGAAGCTTCAGTACCAAAAACGACATTGTACTTTTTCTTAGAAGTCAAGGAGATGTTTGCTATCAGATTATTGCCTGTAGTGTCTGCGGGATCCTCGACATAAGAAATACTGGGATATAAGAAGCTATTTAGTTCTGTAATTCTCTTATAGGTTCTATCTCTATCAATGTCTCTGTATAAAAAGTTGGGTTCAAAAAAAACAGCATCAGTTAATACCCGATTGCTGTATTTGAGCTTGTTGTATCTTATTATTTTATATCCCTTATAACTAACGGTATCAGGAACTATACTATCGAGTTCTCTTTCATAATCTGGAATAATGTGAACCTGACTTATTTTATGTAATTGAAAAGGTATTCTAATGGTGGAATCGGCATCTTCAACTTCTCTGTTGCGCACTAGTAATGTAAGGTTGGCTTTATGATCTGTGTTTACCGTGTCACCTTCAAATTTGATGAACTCTTTTTCCATATGGATCGCTCCATTATTGCGGAATAATTTATAAAGCCGATCGCGCTCTGCATTGATATCTCCGGTAAAATATTGTCTACCAGATTCCAAAAGGCTAGAGCCTTTGTTAGCTTCATATAACGAGTCAATGGCTAGCGTTGGAATATTGCGATTGATACTATCAACGATGTAAGGTTGATGCCGCTGTACATAATAATTGACTCGAGCTCGCTTTTCACGCTTGGCATCTACAATTTCCTCGTCAACTTCAGTGTTGAACCATCCTTGATTCCAGTACCATTGTCTTAATCTCTCAGAAGATTTTTTGCTTAGGTTTTCATCTACTAACACTGGAGCCTGGCCGGTACGTTTGAGCCATTGGTTAAAAGCTACTAATCCTTCACCCAGCTGCATGGTTTGCTTTTCAGAAAGCAGGTCATTCCTTCTCTCAAGTTGCTTGGGATTGTTCTGCATCCATTTTAGATAAATGGAATCGCGATGCGGTCTGGCGAGGTTGTAAATGTGAAGTCTAAGTGGAAAAAGACCTATTCCTTGATTGGGACGTTGCTCTGGTAGATTAGCTACTCTATCATTTTCAGGAGGTAGACTGTCTACAATAATATTGTTCTCAATGAGAAGTTTTCTACCGTCTGGAACTCGCTTGATCGTACTACAGGATACTGAAAAAAGAATAAGCGTTACAATTAAGCCTATTTTTGTGTGAAGTCTTTTTAATTCCATAGGTAGCGGCCCAAAAATACGATGATAATGATTACCAAAAACAAAATTAAACAGATCAAAAGCCTGACTCGTAAAAAGAATCGGGAAGAGATGCAGTCATTTGTTGTAGAAGGTTATAAATCTATTAGAGAACTCAAAAATGCAGGTCTTAGTGTGGAAGAAATCTACGTCACTAAAGAAGCCAATAAGCTGCATGATCTCAATCCAGAAATTATATCAATTGCTGAGATGAAATCCATCTCAAACCTGAAAACGCCACCAGGATACCTAGCCATTGTCAAGATGTTGAAAACTCAGGAAATTCCTGAAAGGGGTCTTATTCTAGCACTTGATAATATTCAAGATCCGGGAAATCTAGGAACTATCGTGCGGCTCGCTGACTGGTTCAATGTCGAGCATATCGTGTGTAATTCAAACACTGTTGATCTGTACAACCCCAAATGTATTCAGGCGACCATGGGTTCGATCGCTCGCGTGCAACTACACTACGTAGAATTGGAGACATTCCTCAAGGATACCCAGCTACCCATTTTTGTTACCGCCATGAGCGAACAGAGCATTTATGAAAAGAAAATGCCTACAGATGGAATCTTAGTGATGGGCAGTGAATCACACGGTATCTCAACTGAGATCATGCAACTAGGCACAAAAATATCAATCCCTCAATACAGCTCAGATGGCATTAAAACCGAAAGTCTCAATGTAGCTACTGCAACAGGAATTGTCCTGGCAGAATGGCGCAGGTTTACTGGAATGTAAAGTTTAGAAAAATTCCTCTGGACAGCATGCTGTCTACACTACCAGTATATGGACTGTCTGGATTTTCATCTCTTACCAGTTCATCCGTTATTGCAAAAACACCTCTAATGGATGGTGTAAATTTAAAATAGGGAAGATAAAGATCCACGCCTAAACCCATTTCATAATTGAAAACACCCGTTTTCTGACGGAATTGTCCAGCGCTATTATCATCAGGATTTTCCTCATTACTGGAAAGATTGTGTGAATAAGAAGCGCCACCTATTACAAACGGCTTAAAATTGTTCAATCTTTTAGTGGAAACTTTAAGCAGTATGGGAAGCTGGATATAAGTAGAGCTTACTTCTCGTATGAATTGTTCAGGAGAATTGAACGATGGGTCAGTAAAAAACAAATTGCGTTGTACAAATGCAACACCAGGTTCAAACCTAAGATTTAAATATTCGTTGATTCTCAAATCACTCAACACGCCTACATTAAATCCGGCAGTCTTTTCGGTTTGAATCTCGTCGACAATCTCATTGTAATCAAATTTATAGTCATAAGTATTGAGACCCATATAAAAGCCAAAAGTCAGTATCTGCTTATCAAAATTCTCCCGATTCTTGATACGTTCCTTCGTGAAAAGTTGTGCTGTAGCAATAGAACCTATTAAGCAGGCAAGAATAAAAAAGGTTGTTCTCAACAGTAATTATTTAATGGCTTTATAAATAGTAGAGGCACCATGAAATTGTAAGGAACTCTCCACGTCTTTAAACCCAACTTTCTTTAAAATATTGTTGAATCGCTCTCCATAAGGAAATTTAGAGGCACTTTTTGAAAGGTATCCATAAGCCTTGCGATCCTTTGAAAAAATCTTTCCTAAAGTAGGAACGACTAGATTACTATACACGTAATAGCCTTGTTTGAATGGGAATTTTTGCGGGACGCTGGTTTCAAGAATGACCAGAATACCACCGGGTTTCAATACCCGTAAGATTTCAGCAAGTCCTTTTTCTAGATCTTCAAAATTACGTACACCATAAGAGACGGTTATAGCGTCAAAAGTCTGATCATCAAACTGTAGGTTTTCAGAATCGCCCAGCACCATTTCAATGCGGTCATCCAGCTGCTCTTTCTTGACTTTAATTTTACCTACCTCAAGCATACCGCTAGAAATATCAAGTCCTACCAGTCTGGAAGCTTTGGTTTTTTCAGCCATTTTAATCACTAGATCGCCAGTACCAGTCGCGATATCCATGATCGTATCTGGTTTATGGGCAGCTACCATTTCTACCACATTATCACGCCATTTTTGATCCAGTCCCAATGAAATCATACGGTTAAGGCCGTCATATTCACCGCTTATGGTATCAAACATTTGCGTGACCTGCTCTTTCTTGCTAGCCTCGTTGTCTTGATTTGGTTTTACTTGTTCAGACACGTTTTGTGGTTTGTGCCAAAGATACAATGGAGCAGTGAGGAAATTGTTATTTCGCTTTCGCGAAAGCGTACTTATCAACCATCACCGTATTATTAGAGGTACTTTCTTACCTTATTATGACCTTATTGGTATATTTGAATTCCACAGAAACGATTTTATGAAAATCATTATAGCTGGCGCTGGCGAGGTAGGATTTCACCTAGCTAAGCTGCTCTCTTATGAGTCTCAAGATATCACGCTTATAGATCCCGTAAAAGAAAATCTACATTATGCAGATACCCATCTGGATATCAGGACATTGAGAGGTGACGCCACATCTATTAAAACGCTCAAGGATTCTAACGTAGGCCAGGCAGATCTGGTTATTGCGGTAAGCAGTAGCGAGGCGATCAACATCACGATAGGCGTTCTGGCAAAACAATTGGGTGCAAAGCGAACGATTGCGAGAATTTCAAATACAGAATTTCTTGATGCAGAGCAAGCTGTTGGTTTTAAAGGATTTGGGATCGATGAATTAATTTCTCCAGAGTCCCTAGCCAGTAAGGAAATTGAATTACTTCTCAATCAAAGTGCCTTTAATGATAGCTACGAATTTGAGGATGGTGCATTGACTATGGTAGGCGTTAACTTAACACGTACGGCGCAGTTTGTTGGAAAATCAGTACAGGAAGCTGGCGAGATTTTTCCAGAAGTTCATTTTATGCCTATTGCGATCCAGCGTTTTGGTACGCAATACACATTGATACCGCGCGGTGATACACAGTTTAAAGAAGGTGATCAGGTATACTTTATTACTACGACAGGTGGTGTGGATGAATTGTATAAACTGACAGGAAAAACACGCAGGACCATGAAAAATGTCATGATTCTAGGTGGTAGTAACATAGGGGAACAAAGTGCACGCAATCTTTCTGAAGCAGGGATGAATGTGAAGCTGGTAGAAATTGATCCAGATAAAGCCTTTGATCTAGCAGATAAATTACCAGAAGTTCTTGTCATCAGCGGAGATGGCCGAAACGTTGAGCTTCTACAGGAAGAAAGTATTCATGAAATGGATGCTTTTATTGCTGTGACTGGAAATAGCGAAACCAATATTATTTCTTGCCTAATGGCAAAAAGTAAGAGTGTGCGCAAAACGATCTCTCTGGTAGAGAATATGGATTATTTCCAGCTGTCTCACAGTATAGGAATTGACACGTTGATAAACAAGAAACTTCTTGCAGCAAATAATATCTTTAGATACATACGTAAGGGCGAAGTGGTGGCTATGACAAAGCTCAACAATATGAATGCAGAGCTACTCGAGTTTATCGTTAAGGAAAAAAGCGCCTTGTGTAACAAACAAATCATAGAAGTCAATGTGCCACGTAGTGCGATCATAGGTGGCGTAATTCGTGACGGAAAAGGTAATATAGTTTTGGGCGATTTCACCATAAAAGCTGGTGACAGAGTAGTGGTGTGTTGTTTGCCGCGCTCTATTTCCAAAGTGGAAAAACTTTTCCAATAATGCTAAGACTCAATTATAAGATTATTATTTATATCATGGGACTACTGTTGGTTTTTAACGGTGGTTTTATGTCATTGGGTTCATTAGTTAGCGCTTTTTATGGAGAGGACGAGGCTTTAGAGATTCTTCTAGCTGCAGTTGTAGCTATTTCCCTAGGTTCTGTTTTGATGTTAGTGACTAGACAGCACATCAAAGAATTAGGTAAAAAAGAAGGTTACCTCATTGTGACATTAGGTTGGTTATTCATGGCATTGGCTGGAACCATGCCTTACTTATTTACTGGTGCGATAGGTAATTATACAGATGCTTTTTTTGAAACCATGAGTGGTTTTACAACTACAGGAGCCAGCATCATGAATGATATTGAGATCATGCCTAAAGGTGTTCTCTTCTGGCGCAGTACAACGCACTGGATAGGTGGTATGGGAATTATTGTTCTCGCGGTAGCCATATTACCATTATTGGGAATAGGCGGTATGCAGCTTTTTGCTGCCGAAGCTCCAGGCCCAAGTGCGGATAAACTCCATCCCAGAATTACAGATACAGCCAAAAGACTATGGCTTATCTATGTAAGCTTTACAGGTATTGAGGCTGTACTGCTCAAAATAGCAGGAATGGGCTGGTTTGATGCCGTCAACCATGCCATGAGCACTTTATCTACTGGTGGGTTTTCTACCAAGAATGCGAGTATTGCCTACTGGAACGACAATCCTTGGATTCAATGGATTATTACCTTTTTCATGTTTATTGCTGGGATGAACTTTGTCTTAAGTTACTTTGGTTTCAAAGGTCAATTCAAAAAGATATATCAAGATACCGAGTTTAAATGGTATGCAAGCTTTGTGCTAGGCTTCTCTATTATTGGAGCTGTTCTTATTTATACGCAAGCAGATGTATCGGTATCTTCCATTGCACATCCCATGGTTTGGGGTGAATTGGAAAGTGCGGTTAGACATTCCTTTTTTCAAGTTTTAGCGGTAATTACCACTACTGGATTTGTATCTGCAGATTATACGATGTGGACACCCTTTTTGACCATCATGTTTTTTGGTTTATTCTTTTTAGGTGGTAGTGCTGGATCCACATCTGGCGGTATTAAAGTTATGAGACATATTATCTTGATACGTAATGGTATCATGGAGTTCAAACGCACGCTTCATCCCAATGCCATTTTACCGGTACGTTACAACGGCAAGGCTCTTTCCAGCAATATTGTATTTAATATACTAGGCTTCTTTATTCTATACATGTTGTCCTTTATAGTAGGGTCAGTAGGACTCGCGGCTTTAGGGTTGGATTTTGATACCGCTATAGGTGGAGCGCTTAGTAGTTTAGGTAACGTTGGACCTGCTTTTGGTGATTTATCTCCAATAAACAACTTTGCCGGCTTGCCCGATCTGGGTAAATGGTGGTGTTCATTTTTGATGCTCATTGGCCGACTGGAATTGTTCACTGTTCTAATCTTGCTGACTCCATTCTTTTGGAGGAATAGGTAGAGAAAAATCAAAATCAAGAACAAAATCAAAAATGTTTTGGAGAACAATTTGAGCTCTCTTTAATAAGATTATAGTAGCAGATCAGAATACTAAATCTTAGTTTGATTTCAACCTTACCAACTATTAGGCTTCATATAAAGACTTTAATGCCAGGAAAGAATTTTCAGAATTCAAAATCGTAATACTTATCGCTTTCCTTTATTATAAGATGTTAGTTGAAACGTCTTTTGGATAATGCGATAATTACAAAACTTGAAAACCATCAGCCTTGCAAGACTGCAAAACTGATGGTTTTAATTTATTTTGAAATCCGCTTTCGCGAAAGCGAACTAATCTTTTATGAAAGCGCCAAATGAATCCTTTCAATCGCTTCCTTGATTTGCTCTGTACTTGCAGCATATGAAATACGGATACAGTTAGGTGCGCCAAAAGACTCTCCAGAAACCGTCGCTACAAGAGCTTTTTCTAATAGGAACAACGAGAAATCCTCTGCCGTATAGATTTTGTGTCCTTTGATTTCCCGACCAAAAAACGCCGAAATATCTGGGAACACATAAAATGCTCCTTCTGGCTCATCAGTCACAAATCCGTCGATTTGACCAAGCAATTCGAGGATCAACTTGCGACGTTCTGCAAAGGCATCTACCATGTATTGGATTTTGGAAACTGGAGCTTCCAGTGCCGTGATGACTGCACGTTGGGCAACACAGTTGGCTCCACTGGTGATCTGGCCTTGAAATTTGTTACAGGCACGTGCAATATAAGTTGGTGCACCTATGTAGCCTATTCTCCATCCAGTCATAGCAAAAGCCTTACTAACACCATTAATCGTCACGGTGCGATCATACATTCCATCACAATTGGCAATACTGGCGTGACCAGAACCGTAATTGATGTGCTCGTAGATCTCATCGCTTACTACAACAATTTGAGGATGATCTTTCAAAATCTCAGCAAAAGCGTCTAATTCTTTCTTAGAAAAAACAGATCCGCTGGGATTGTTGGGTGATGAGAAGAGAATCATTTTTGTTTTAGGCGTGATTGCTGCACGCAGTTGTTCTGCCGTGATTTTGAAATTCTGCTCTACACCGGCATGAACCTCTACGGGAACACCTTCGGCTAGTTCAACGATTGCGCTATAACTAACCCAGTAAGGAGCTGGCAGGATGCATTCATCACCTTTGTTGAGAACCACCATCGCAACATTAGCGATGGATTGCTTTGCTCCAGTGGAAACCACAATCTGGCTGCGGTCATACGTTAAATTGTTATCACGTTTGAATTTAGTGATGATCGCATCTTTCAATTCTACATAGCCATCTACTGGTGTGTAACCATTATAGTTATCATTAATCGCCTGAATGGCTGCGTCTTTGACAAAATCTGGCGTGTTGAAATCTGGTTCACCTAGACTCAGACCTATAATATCCTTTCCTTGCTCGCGCAGTTCGCGTGCTTTGGCCGCCATGGCAAGCGTGGCGCTGGTAGGCAGGTTGTTGATACGGTCAGAAAGTTGCTGGTTCATAATGCTTTGGTTTACTACAAAAATATCATTCATGGACAACTATCAATAGCTTCGTCCATTTATTATTCGTTTATTTTTGTAAATCTATAAAAACATCGCATTCGTGTCACAAATCATCAAAGAACACTTTCCACATATAACAGATCGTCAACAACAGCAATTTGCTCAATTGGAAGGCCTCTATAAAGAATGGAACGCGCAGATTAATGTGATATCACGCAAGGACATTGATGAATTGTACACGAGACATGTGTTGCATTCATTGGGAATAGTAAGTGTAGTTCGCTTTCGCGAAAGCTTGCCCAATACACCTGGAGGAACAAGAGTTCTGGATGTAGGAACAGGTGGCGGCTTTCCTGGAATACCGCTCGCGATTATGTTTCCTAAAACCAAGTTCCACCTCGTAGACTCCATTGCCAAAAAGCTTAAAGTGGTCGATGCCGTAGTAGAAGCGCTAGGCTTAGAAAATGTCACCACAGAACACGGCCGTGCCGAAAAAGTAAAAGGCAGATTTGACTTTATAGTATCAAGAGCAGTCACAAACATGACCGATTTCGTCAGCTGGACCCGCAACAAAGTACGCAAGGACAGCTACCACGAGATAGAAAACGGAATCCTATACCTAAAAGGCGGCGACTTGCGAGAAGAACTCAAACCCTTCAAACACGCCGACATATACGAACTGGATCAAATCTTTGAAGATCCCTTTTTTGAGACGAAGAAAGTGGTGCATTTGCCTCTTTAAAATTTTATAAAGTATTAAAACCAGTATCGAGCGACAGCGTCGCACTGAGTGCAATCGAAATATCGAGATATGGTTTTAGCACAATCTTCATAACTAATCGAATCGCTTTTTCTCGACCTGCCTGCTGCAGTCAGGCTCCCGCTCGAAGCGGCTTAATTATTCAAAAAATCAAAAAGCGCCTTCTCAAACTAATGAGAAGGCGCTTTCCAATTCTATAAAATCAATCTAATTACTCACCCATAAATGGATAACGATAATCCGTTGGTGTTACAAAAGTTTCCTTGATCATACGTGGAGAAACCCAGCGTAACAGGTTCAGTTTTGAACCAGCTTTGTCGTTAGTTCCAGATGCTCTTGCTCCGCCAAATGGCTGTTGTCCAACCACGGCACCCGTACATTTATCGTTGAGGTAGAAGTTACCGGCGCAATTCTCTAGCGCTCTAGTAGCTTGATTTAGTGCGTAACGGTCTTGAGCTAGAATAGCTCCAGTCAAAGCATAAATACTTGTTTCATCAACCAACTTCAATGTTTCTTCCCACTTGCTATCCTCATAGACATAAATGGTAATCACTGGACCGAACAATTCGGTTTCCATGGTTTCATAGTTGGGATCTGTAGTCACAATTACGGTAGGTTCTACAAACCATCCTTCACTCTTATCATAACCACCGCCAAAAACAACTTCTGCCTTTTTGCTTTTCTTTGCCTTATCAATATAGGAAGCTAACTTGTCAAAAGAACCTTCATGAATTACTGCGGTCATGAAATTGGTCATGTCTGCTGGCGACCCCATTTTGATACTTTCAATATCTTTCCCTATCAATTCCTTCACTTCCGGCCATATACTTTCTGAGATATAGGCTCTGGAAGCTGCGCTACATTTTTGACCTTGAAATTCAAAAGCACCACGAACGATGGCCGTAGCTACCTGCGCAGGAATAGCAGATTTATGCCCAACGATAAAGTCCTTACCGCCAGTTTCTCCAACAATACGCGGATACGTTTTGTAGGTATTAATATTCTGACCTATTTGTGACCATATTCCTTTAAAAACACTTGTAGATCCAGTAAAGTGAACACCTGAAAAATCTGCGTGAGACAAAATTTCTTCCGTCATCATTTGTGGTTCTGCGTTGACCATATTGATCACACCATCAGGAACTCCAGCTTCTTTGAAGATTTCCATAATCACGTTAGCACTCAACATCTGGTGATCACTAGGCTTCCATACACAAACGTTACCCATTAGGGCTGCACTTGCAGGCAAGTTACCAGCAATAGCCGTAAAGTTGAATGGACTGATACAGTAAATAAAACCTTCCAGTGGACGGTATTCCAATCTATTCCATGCGCCAGATGTTGATGCTGGTTGCTCTGCATAGATTTCGGTCATGTATTCTACATTGAACCTTAAGAAATCCACTAGTTCACAAGCACTGTCTATTTCTGCTTGAAAAACAGTTTTGGATTGGTTCACCATCGTCGCTGCATTGATGCGAGCACGATATGGTCCTGCGATAAGTTCTGCAGCTTTTAGGAAAATACCTGCGCGTTGTTCCCATGGCAGTTGTGACCACTCCTTGCGAGCTTCCAATGCTGTAGCAATCGCCTTTTGCACTTCTTTCTTGCCTGCTCTATGATAAGTTCCCACCACTTTTTTATGATCGTGTGGCGGTCTAATATCGCCGGTATCTTTGGTCTTGATTTCCTCACCACCTATGTAAACAGGCACTACAGTTTGTGTATTATAAAATTCTTGGTAGGCTCTTAGAACTTCCTCACGTTCTGGAGTGCCTGGTGCGTATGATAAAATGGGCTCGTTAACGGCCACTGGTACATTGAAAAATCCTTTTCCCATGATTATATTTTCTTGGTTATAATTTCTGCCGTGAAAATACAAAACGTTCCATGCAATAGATCTGCATGAAACTTAAACTTAAATCAAAACTGAAATCTTAAACTATGATTTTGCTGCCATTTGATTGAGAACGCATTGCATTGCAATATGATTTTGATGGATTGCAGTGGATATTGAGAATTCCGCTTTCGCGAAAGCGAACTACTCCCATACATCTCTTTTAAGTTAAATTTTGAACTTAAATTTAGTTCAGTGCAAAGGGAGCACTCAATTTAAACTTAGGGATATTGACCGCAAAATGTCTAGCGCTACTGAAGTTGACCATCGTGTAGGTACCACTCATACTGCCAAAAGGCGATGCCAGTAAACAACCGCTGCTATAGGTGTGCGATTCACCTGGCTTGAGAACTGGTTTCTTGCCTATAACGCCTTCACCATCCACATGTTCTGTACGGCTCAAACTGTCCTTGATCTTCCAGTGACGTGAGGTAAGCTGAACGCTATCCTTACTTTGATTCTCAATGGTAATGTTGTAGCCAAAGGCAAAGTGCATCTTATAATTCTTATAAAATGTACCCTGAAAAGACGTGCGCACCGTGATCTTGATGCCTCTGGTAATTTGCTGTAACATGTTTAGGCTCCTATAAATACGCTGCCTACAATAAATAAACCTGCGCTGAACATAAAGAGTAGGAAAAATACAAAATTTAAAAACAAGAATTTTAATATTGTCTTAATTCTGCTCTGACTATAGAATTTGCGCATGGCTTTGTAGAAATAAATGGGGCCACATATTCCCAAAATAATAATAGCAGGCCATTTCCAGCCTATAAAACCAAAACTCAAACCAACAATTCCTAATAAAACAAAAAGACTCAAAAAGAAAAACGTAAAAACGTGGAATGTGAATACCAGATGCTCCATGAAATTAAACGGCCGTCGCATATAAATGAGCCATAAAAAGAGACTGATGACAGGTGCAAAAAAGAATAGAAACAATGGTATTTTAGGGACGATCATCTCTACTATCTGATAGGGTCGTTCTTCCAGATCATTGAATCGCAACGCTTTGCGATATCTAGAGATGTTTAGCCCGTTTCGTTCATGTCCCAAATCTTCTAGAGCTTGGGTTATGCTCATCTCTGGATTGTTTTCAGCATGTTTTTTATAGTCAGAAGTTTGTTCTAGATATTTGGAGAAGTAATTTTTTTCGTCAAGTTCAGCTTCCGTTAAGTAGGTAGTTGTTTTGAGGGAATCTGTAACCGTGCCTTGCAGTGTTTCAATAACTCTCGATATAGCTTTGCTTCCAGCGGCGTTTCCTGCGGCTTCTAGAGAGTCGCGTTGTTTGATGAGATCCTGTAATGCTGCTTTATCAGATAGGTTTCCTCTACCTTCTGCAAAACCTTTGTTGAATGAGCTTACAAACGTACCAAAATCATCATCCCAATTAAGAATGGTCTGACCCATCAAAAAGAAAACGATGCTCACAGTAAGAAAAAACCGAAAAGGATTTGCATACTGCTTCCTACGACCCGCACAATATTCCTTGGTAACTTTTCCAGGCTGAAAGAGAATACCACTTATCGTTCGCCATATCCTGCTATCATACGAGATAAAATTTGAAAGGAACTCGCTGAAGAAGTCGTTGAGAGACAACCGTTTCTTTGAGTTGATTTGACCGCACTGATGGCAGAATTTATCTTCTTTTTCTAGTGGAGTGTCACAATTAAGGCATTTCTCACTGCGATATTCTGGCAGCTGTCTTGCGGGTAGGCTCATGATCGATGGTTGGTCGATCAAAGATAATTAATTGGAAATATTAGCACTATTTCCAGAACCATAACCAATTAGCTGATCATAACGACCGCCTGGTGTGCGGTAGTAAGCGAGAACCGTATATTCATTTTCGGTTTGCCACTTGTTCCCGCTGATGAGTCCTGGAAGTTCCAGACCATTCTCATCGAGTACCGTATAGCGATAATTGTAAAATCCTTGTTTAAGCAGTAAGGTTGCTTCATACAAATTACTCTGCGGATTAAAAGTCATCAAATTCTCATCCTGAAACTGGTGTCCATTATAGTTTCCCGCGACAAACACGCTGGAATTTTCTGGAAGAACCTGTAAAGCATCTACCTTGAAATGGACCTTTAGATATTCTGCTTGTATGTCATTATCCTCGTTGGTAGTGGTGGTTACTAAAAAGTTTCCATTGATATCTGGGAAGTAGGTGTATTCTGCAAATAATCTGGTAACATCGATAAATAGAAAAGACTCATACAATTCATTGCGACGCACAAAATCGATATTGTTGTTTGGTGATCTAAAATCCCGATTCTCAAAATTCAAATATTCATTTCCAGCCCAGAAGGAGGTCGGCCCATCATAGTCATAAAGCTGTTTGTTCCCTAAGTTGAATTGAGGTTTGATATTATAGATCGCGGTATTCAAATCGCTGTTCTGGATAATGGTGACTTTGAGATTTTCCTTGGGGTTGATAAAATTAATTTCTTCAGAGTCCACAAAAAATTCCACGCGCTGTTTGACGTTCACAAATTTTAAATCGCGGGCCCTTCTGGTAGCAACACCTACTAAGGACTTGTCATCCAGCAACATAAATTTCCTAGAGAAAACAAGCTCGCGGTCGTCATTATAGAAGTGAACCATGTAATTGCCGCTAACTGTAAGCGCGGTAGTAAATTGGTTAGGAATGGTAAACTCGTAGTGCGAATAGGTTTGTAGCGTGGTAAAGGAATTGCGGTAATTGAGGATACGGCGGTCGTCTACTCCTTCAAGAAATTCATTTTTGAAAAGCGCACTGGGCGTCCAGTCATAATCATAATGCTCGATCTGGTAGAAGTAATTGGCTTCATCGCCTATAATATCATCAAAGCTGATGTTGATTGTCTCACCCAATAAATAGACTGGCACCATATTTTCAGGTGGTTTGTTGAAGGTTACCGTCTTTATGTAGTCTGGGTCATTGACGAGGTCTTTTAGTTCTTGCGCTTTCGCGAAAGCGGAACAGAAAACTAATGTAATGAACAAGAAAAAAAACGACTTCATAGCGTAAAATTTGCTGGATAAAGATAAATTAAAATTCAGAGTTTAAACAGTTAGCCAAAGCAGTGCCAAAGCAACTTGAGCCAACTATTTAGAAGTGATCTAAATAAATTACTCTGATTTAATTGACCTCTTTATTACTTAAATTTGCAGACTCAAAAAAGGACTAAATCCATTCATCCTATGTCAAAGGACATTAGAGTTAGAAAAGGGCTCGATCTCAAGCTCAAAGGCGTGGCAGACAAAACAATTGTCGATGCGCCACGATCTAGCGTTTACGCGATCAAACCATTAGATTTTCATGCAGTTGTTCCCAAGCTTGTGCTCAAAGAAGGCGCAAAAGTGAAGGCTGGTGAAACGATTTTCTATTCAAAGTACGACGAGCCTGTAAAGTTTGTGGCGCCAGTTAGCGGTACCATTTCTGAGGTTTTGAGAGGTGCCAAAAGGCGTATTCTTGAAGTTCGCATCACAGCAGACGCTGTGAGTGAGCACGTTGATTTTGGTAAAATGGATCCTAACACAGCAGATGCTGCAGCGGTCAAAACCAGACTCCTAGAGAGTGGTTGCTGGCCATTTATCATCCAAAGGCCTTATGACATTGTTGCAAGTTCTGAGGATGCTCCTAAATCCATTTTTGTTTCTGCTTACACGACAGCACCTCTGGCAGGTGATGTTGACTTTATAGTTTCTGGTAAAAAGGAAGCTTTTCAAGCAGGAATTGATGCGTTGAGTAAACTGACTGAAGGTCAAGTTCACGTAGGTGTTGGAAAGGATTCACAACTGGGTTCTATTTCAAATGCTGTTGTTCATAAAGTAAAAGGACCGCATCCAGCTGGTAATGCTGGTGTGCAGATTCATAAGGTTGATCCTATCAACTTTGGCGAAAAGGTCTGGGTTGTTGGAGCGGAAGATGTTGCGACAATAGGTAATCTCTTCCTCACTGGTCAATTCCATGGAGAACGCACTGTTGCTCTTGTAGGATCTGAGGTTGCAGATGCAGATCGCAAATATTACAGAACGATTATAGGTTCTAATGTTTCAAAGCTTGTTTCAAATGTTAATACTAATGAGACCAGAATCATATCTGGAGATGTGTTGACTGGTGATAAGTTGGATAACGATCAATTTTTGAACTTCTATCACAATACGCTTACTCTAATTCCTGAAGGAAATGAATATGCGCTTTTGGGATGGTTGCCATTTACAAGAAACAATATTCCAAGTATCTCTGGAACTTCTCTATCATGGATGAAAGGTGGTCGCAGCAAAGTCGACACAAACTTGAATGGTGAAGAGCGAGCGCTGGTTGTAACTGGCGAGATGGAAGAGGTGTTGCCTATGGATATTTATCCTATGCAATTGATCAAGGCTTGTATGGCTGGCGATATTGAAAAAATGGAAAACCTAGGGATCTATGAAGTAGCTCCAGAGGATTTTGCCTTAGTAGATTATATAAACACATCAAAATTAGAGGCTCAAGAGATTATTCGTTTGGGACTTGATTTAATGATAACTGAAGTAGGATAACGTATGAAATGGCTTAGAAATAGACTGGATCAGGCAAGAAAACCTTTCGAACCTGGTGAGAAGTATGAAAAGTTTGCTCCGGCAATCAATGCTTTTGATACTTTCTTATTTACTCCCAACCATACTACTCAAAAGGGAGCTCACATTCGTGACGTCTCAGATTTGAAGCGTACGATGATCACGGTGGTTTTAGCTTTAATTCCAGCGTTGATTTTTGGAATGTGGAATAGCGGAGCGCAATACTTGTATCAAGAGCGCGGTCTTGCCAGCGTTTTAGATGTCCCATTCATGGATGCTTTTGTTGAAGGAGCTATTCTGGTGCTACCTTTAGTAATTGTATCCTATGTAGTAGGATTAACGATAGAGTTCATTTTTGCGATCTATAGAGGTCACGAGGTGAATGAAGGTTATCTGGTAACAGGACTTTTGATCCCAATGATTTTCCCAGTAGATATTCCGCTATGGATGCTTGCATTATCAGTGGCATTTGCCGTATTGATTGGTAAGGAGGCATTTGGTGGAACAGGAATGAATATTTTGAATCCAGCATTAACGGCTAGAGCATTTGCATTCTTTGCATATCCTCTTTACATGTCAGGTAATGCAATATGGGTTCATGAAGGTTCTACTGATGCTGTATCTGGTGAAACGATTCTGGGAGCACTAGCGAGCGGGTCTTACGATGGGCAAATTAGCGGTGCTGCGAGTAACGCAGTTGCTTTTTCCAATCCAGCAGCCGTAAATGAAACTTCAGTATTGGCAGGGATCGATTTCTATGATATGTTCATGGGATTCATCCCAGGATCTGTAGCAGAAACATCTGCACTTATGATCATAATAGGAGCAATCATCTTAATCGCAACTAAAGTAGGTAGCTGGAGAATTATTCTTGGCGGTCTTTTAGGTGGTGTAGTCATGGGACTTCTGTTTAACTTCTTTGGAGGTTTAGGAGAAGACTTTGTTAGAGAATTAATTGATGGTGGTAGAATCACTATGGATCAGGTTTTGAATGACGCTGGAGCAGTCGCAGCCCTAGAGTTAGGCGGTTGGGACGCAACATTATTAGAAATGGGAACCAATCAGTTATTTAATTTCCCGTTCTATCAGCACTTAGTAGTTGGTAGTATTCTCTTTGGAATTGTCTTTATGGCAACTGACCCAGTGAGTGCAGCACAAACAACTAAGGGAAAATGGATCTACGGTATACTTATTGGATTCTTTGGATTGTTGATTCGTATTTTCAATCCAGCATATCCAGAAGGTATCATGCTTGCTATTCTTTTACTAAACGTATTTGCGCCGACTATCGACCACTACGTGATCCAAGGGAATGTCAATAAGAGAAAGAAACGATTGAAAAAAGCTAAAGTTCAACTTCAAGCAGCTTAAGAAATGGATAGAAATTCAAACGCATACACGTTCATATTTGCAATCATTATGGTGGCAGTTGTTGCTAGCGCATTAGCGTTTGCAGCTACAAATCTGCAGCCAGCACAGGCAGAGAATGTGAAACAAGAAAAAATGCAGAACATTCTTGCTACCGTTGGTATCGAGACGACAAGAGATTCTGCAGAGGCACTATTCAGCAAGTATATTGTTGATCAAGTTGCCCTAGACGCTGAAGGTCAAGAGCGCACAGATGTTGACGCATTTACGGTTGACCTTAAAAAGGAATTGAAACGCCCGGTAGAAGAGCAAGCATACCCATTATACGTAGCAGACGTGGAAGGTGCTAAATATTATATCGTGCCGTTGAGAGGTAAAGGTCTTTGGGATGCGATATGGGGTTACGTTGCCCTTAAGGATGACGTGAATACTATTAAAGGAGCTGTTTTTGACCACAAAGGAGAAACTCCTGGACTAGGTGCAGAGATCACTCAAAACTGGTTCAAGCAACGTTTTGACGATGAGAAGATCATGGATGAATCAGGAAACTTCATAGGTGTATCTGTCGCTAAAGGATACCAAGGCGGCGACAATAAAGACGACAATGCTGTTGATGCGATTGCAGGAGCAACGATTACTGGAGATGGTGTTACTGACATGATTTCTGAAAGATTGCAACGATACCTTCCATATTTTAAAGAAAAGACGAGCGTTAAAGTTGCAATGCAGTAAATCTGCTTTTGATAATTACGCTTTCGCGAAAGCGAGATAAATAACAAAATTCATGGCACACAATAAAGAAGCTAAAAAACAGGAATTGATCCTTTTCTTGTCGGACACCGATGAGCGCGAAGGATTGCTGGGTAAGAAAAACCGTAAGCTATTATCTGATCCTTTAACAGATAACAACCCGATCACCGTTCAGGTATTGGGAATATGTTCTGCACTGGCAATTACCGTACAATTAAAGCCGGCGATCGTAATGAGTATTGCGGTAATGGCTGTAATGGCGTTTAGTAACATGATCATTTCTGCATTGCGTAATTTGATTCCTTCTCGAATCAGGATTATCGTGCAATTGGTTGTAGTTGCTGCTCTGGTAATTCTTGTTGACCAAGTCTTGAGAGCTTATGCTTATGATGTTTCTAAGGAACTATCGGTCTTTGTAGGGTTGATCATTACCAACTGTATTGTAATGGGTCGATTGGAGGCTTTTGCATTAGGACATGGTGTATACAAATCCTTCCTTGACGGAATTGGTAATGCCGCTGGATATGCTTTCATACTTATCCTTGTAGCATTTTTTAGAGAATTACTAGGTGCAGGAAAATTGCTAGGTTTTGAGGTGATTCCTGAATCATTTTATGAATTTGGTTATGAGAACAACGGTTTGATGTTATTGTCACCAATGGCGTTGATTACCGTAGGTATCATCATCTGGGTACAACGCAGCCGTAATAGAACTTTGATAGAACAGAATTAATAATACTAAGAATTAGAAAATGGATTTAATCAATCTCGCTGTTAGAAGTATTTTCATTGAGAACATGGTATTTGCCTACTTCTTGGGTATGTGTTCTTATTTGGCCGTTTCAAAATCGGTTAAGACTGCTGTAGGGCTAGGTGCTGCTGTAGTTTTCGTATTAGGTATCACTGTACCTATCAACTGGTTGTTGGATACGTATCTATTGAAGCCAGGCGCACTGACCTGGACAGGAATGGAAAACGCTGCAAATATTGACCTGAGTTTCTTGAGTTTCATCATGTTTATCGCGGTAATCGCGAGTATGGTACAACTGGTAGAAATGGTGGTTGAGCGTTTTGCTCCAGCACTATACGGTGCCCTGGGTATCTTCCTTCCTTTGATCGCTGTAAACTGTGCGATATTAGGTGGATCACTCTTTATGCAACAAAAAGACTTTTCCAATATTGGAGAATCTGCTGTCTATGGAATAGGATCCGGTTTTGGATTTTTCCTAGCCATTCTAGCTATTGCTGCTATACGTGAAAAAATATCTTACTCCAATGTTCCAGCACCACTACGTGGATTAGGAATTACATTTATCATCACAGGACTTATGGCTCTAGGGTTCATGAGTTTTATGGGAATCGAAATTTAATATTTAGAAAGAACTATTTATGGATTCTAACTTGCTTACCATACTTGCCAGTGTAGCTATATTCTTGACGCTGATACTTTTATTAGTTGTCTTGTTGCTAACGGCAAAATCAAAATTGCTCCCATCTGGTCCTGTAACGATCAATGTTAACGGAGAAAAAGACATCACAACTGGTTCTGGCGGCACATTGCTAGGAACTTTAGGTGATAACAAATTGTTCTTGCCATCTGCTTGTGGTGGTGGTGGAACTTGCGTGCAGTGTAAATGTGTCGTTTCTGAAGGTGGTGGATCTATTCTCCCAACTGAGGTGCCTCACTTTACCCGTAAGGAAATTGCTGCTGGATGGAGATTGGGTTGTCAGGTTAAGGTAAAACAGGACATGAAGATCGAGATTCCTGAAGAAGTTTTCGGAATCAAAAAATGGGAAGCTACTGTAGTGCGTAACTACAACGTGGCCTCGTTTATCAAAGAATTTGTGGTCATGCTACCTGAGGATATGGATTATGAAGCTGGAGGTTATATCCAGATTGAAATACCTAAATGTGAAGTGCGATATGAAGATATCGATATCACAGCACACCCAGAAGAGCATGAGACACCGGATAAATTCAAAGCAGAATGGGACAAGTTCAACTTGTGGCCTTTAGTAATGAAGAACCCTGAAACTGTAGAAAGAGCTTACTCAATGGCTTCTTTCCCAGCAGAAGGACGTGAGATCATGTTGAACGTACGTATCGCTACTCCACCATGGGATAGAGCAAAGAATGGCTGGATGGATGTAAATCCAGGTATTGCGAGTTCTTACATTTTCAACCAAAAAGAAGGTGATAAAGTAGTTGTTTCAGGACCTTACGGTGAGTTCTTCATCAACCACTCAGATGCAGAAATGTTATATGTAGGTGGTGGAGCAGGAATGGCGCCAATGAGATCACACTTATATGAGCTATTCAAAACCTTGAAGACAGATCGTAAAGTGACGTACTGGTACGGTGGACGTTCTAAGCGTGAGTTATTCTATATCGAACACTTTAGAGAATTGGAACGTGAATTTCCTAACTTCAAATTTTATATGGCACTTTCAGAGCCAGCGGAAGAGGATAATTGGAAGAAGAAAGAGGATATAGAAGATGAAGCTGGAGATGGATTTGTTGGATTCATTCACCAAGTGGTAATCGACCAATATCTGAGTAAACACGAAGCCCCTGAAGATATAGAAGTATACTTTTGTGGACCGCCGCTGATGAACAACGCTGTTGGTAAAATGGCGGAAGACTTCGGTGTGCCACCAGAGAACATCCGTTTTGATGACTTTGGAGGATAAGCCTTAGATTATATTGCTTTCGCAAAAGCGTAATATATTAAAAAACCCGATCAGAAATGATCGGGTTTTTTATTTCAGAGTAGTGGCTTTTAGGATTTAAATGTCATGCTGACCTACGTCAGCATCTCCTTGAATTAAATTCAATGCTGGCCTCAAAATCGTGTCCATTCACAAAATAAGGAATCTATATTATAGTTGGACAGATAGTAAGTTTAGGTCGAAACGAATCTGCCAGTAATAGAATTACATTCTCAAATCGCAATGTTCAAATAAGACTAGCTTTTATAGTTGTACACTGATGACTTACGCTTATGCTAAGATCACTGAGGTATTAAGTAACAATATCAGTTGAGTAATCTAAAGAGGTATGTGGAAACAAAATTCAACGAGTCACGCTAAGACTGGATAACCTTTATTAATGTCGCTATTCGCTATTCGCTATTCGCTATTCGCTATTCGCTATTCGCTATTTGAAAAGCAGCTCGTTATATGTGTCTTAAACAGTAACAGCCTGAATCTTACGCCCTTTATAAAACGCAAAGAACATGATATAGGCATAACAAGCCATAGGCAAGATAAATGCCAGCGCAAAGCCTAAGGAGTCAGCTAATGCACCGAAGCTGATAGGCACAATCGCACCACCTACAATTGCCATACAAAGCAATCCGGAGGCTTGTGGCTTCAAATCGCCCAATCCATTAAGTGTTAATGTGAATATTGTTGGGAACATAATAGAGTTGAACAATCCTACGGCCAAAATCGCCCACATCGCCGTCAATCCAACCGAGGAAACGCTGATGATAATCATCAAAATGGCGAGAGCGGTAAAGGTCATTAAAACTTTAAAAGGTGCGATAAAACGCATCAATGCAGAGCCTATAAAGCGGCCTACCATGGCTCCAGTCCAATAGAAAAATAAGAAAGCACCAACGACGGCTTTTGCATCAATATCATTTATATCTGCATTCAAGAAGAATGAAGCGATGCCACCCATAGTCTCGTTGTTACGTATTGTTTCCTCAAGATTGAGATCAATAAAGTAATTCACCAGATAGCTACCTATCGCAACCTCTGCACCTACATAGACAAATATTCCTGCAGCTCCCATCCATACAGATTTCTTTTTGAGTAGTGCAGCATAACCACCTTTGGCTGTTTTTTGCAGTTGCGGAAGCTTGATAAATATGAAAGCAACGGCAAGAAGTGCAATGAGTCCTGCAAAAAATAAAAACGGAGTTTGTACGGCACCAGCTTCAGTGATGTAGTAGCTTTCCCGTTGCACATCAGTTAGCATGGTTATTTCTTGAGAGGTCAGAATTTTATCACTTAGCAGAAAAGCGGCTCCGGCAATAGGCGCGATGGAAGCACCTAATGAATTGAAAGCCTGTGCGAGGTTCAAGCGGCTACCGGCACCTTCTTCACTACCTAAAACAGCTACGTATGGGTTTGCAGCGACTTGTAGAATAGTAATACCTGCAGCTAACGTGAAGTAACCGAATAGAAAGACTCCAAACAATCTCTCTGAAGATGCTGGGTAAAACAATAAACATCCTATGGCCATTGTTGCCAAGCCTATGATAATTCCCTTTTTATAACCAACCTTGGATAGTAGAACACCAGCTGGAATTGAGAAAACAAAGTAGGCTAGGAAGAAGGCAAATTGCACTAATCCAGCTTGAAAATAACTTAGTTCAAAAACCTCTCTCAACCTGGGTACCAAACTGTCCACCAATACGGTGATGAATCCCCAAAGGAAAAATAACACGGTAATAATTATAAAGGGTACGGTGTAGTTGGTTTTTGAAGTAGTCATGCAGGAAAATTGATTTTATAGTATTGACATTAATAAGAGTTCCGCTTTCGCGAAAGCGGAATTAAACATACTCATTTTTATCAAGTAATCAATCGTTAAGATAGGATGTGGAAGAAATCTGACGATTATTGCCCTCACGATATTCCATCATGGCAAAACCTTGATGTATGCAATAACTGCCTGTTTCTCCTTGCTTGTTCATAGCGATGTATGCAACTTGAAAATCTTTGTGATCTGGGTTTTTCCTCACCGTTCGCAATACAGCTTCTTCACAAGCAGCTTGCGGGCTCATGCCATTGCGCATCAATTCCACAATTAAAAAACTACCTAGACTTTTCATGATTTCTTCTCCCATTCCAGTGGCGGCAGCGCCACCTACTTCATTATCAACAAACAATCCTGCGCCTATAATTGGCGAGTCGCCCACGCGACCTTTCATCTTATAGGATAATCCAGATGTGGAACAGGCTCCGGCGATATCACCATTATCATCCATACATAGCATTCCAATGGTGTCATGGTTTTCAATATTTATGATAGGTTTGTAGTTCTCAGTTTTGAGCCATTCACGGTAGGCGTTTTCTGAGGATTCTGTCAATAGTTGTTCTTTTTTAAAACCTTGTTTTTCGGCAAATTCTTGGGCGCCTTCTCCTGCAAGCATAACATGTGGTGTTTGTAACATCACCTGTTTGGCAATGGCTGCGACATTGGTATATCCTTCTACACAGACAACTGCTCCACAGTTGCCGTTGTGATCCATCACGCAAGCATCTAAAGTCACATTTCCCTCACGATCTGGAGCTCCACCTTTTCCAACGGTAGTATTTTTAAGATTTTCCTCTTCTACTGCAACTCCTGCAATAGCAGCATCTAGAGCATTCATTCCAGATTCTAATGCCTTACCAGCAGCTTCATTTGCTTTACTAAAAGCCCATGTGCAAATAGCGATAGGTGTATTTTTCATAATCCTTGATTTTGATTTGCACGCAACTAAATGAATACCTAAACTCACTGCGATGCTGCCTTTTGCGGTTGTTGATATGAAACGTCTTCTATCCACAATCTTATTCTATACTTATTTCATCAACAAAAATCCATGCGGTACCGTCCATAGGAAAACCTAGATGCCATTCTGGTAACTTACCATAATTATTAGCAACAACTTTGACATACCTCGCCTGTTTACCATCAAACTGGATGGTTGATGTGTGGATCTCGCTCACCTCTTCCTTCCCTGTGGATGGTAATTCCAATTTCTTCTGAGCAATAACTTCTTTATTGGAATCCATTAAGATGACTTCCAGATCTCGCGGATAAAAAATCCAGCTGCGCTGCTCTTTCAAGAAATTTACTTCAACCTCATTAACGCTTTTAACCGATCCTAAATCTATAATAATGTCCAGATTTTGATCTTTAATTCCATGCCAAGCGCCTGAGCGATAGTCTACGCTACCTTTCAAACCATCAATAAGAGCATCCTTGCCACCAGCACTATATTCATTGGCATAGTCATAATTTAGCTCTACAGATCTGTCGGCATCGTATTTATGGAAGTCGGTTTGTACGGTGTCACTGCTAATTCCTTGATACACCGCAAAAGTTCTCAAGCCTACTGATTTATCAAGACTCAAAGTAGAATCATATTTTTGGAATTGCCCATAGTCAAGTGAGTAGTAAATATCTGATCGCGACATGGTGGTGCCTAATTCAATAGTAGTGCTTTTAGGGAATGAAATATCTCCGCTTTTGATGAACGGTGCAGTCACAATTGGAAAATCATTGATACTCGTGGTAGGCGTTTGATAAAGGGAACTACCCCAAGTGTCTGGAGTGTTGGACATTTTAAAATTCCAGGAGCCACCAGCCATTAATTGCTCATGTGTGATGAATGCCGTATTATGAGATCTCGCATTAACCCAATCGGTTGGATTCTCATCCATGTATAAGGCATCAATGTATTTGCCATCACCATTTTTAGTTATGGTAAGAGATTTTCCATTTTCAAAATGAATGGTTGCTTTATCAAACAGTGGTGACCCAATAGCATATTGATTGCTGGCAGGAGTAACTGGATAAAAACCTAATGAACTCAAAACATACCATGCGCTCATCTGACCACAATCTTCGTTTCCAGAAATACCATCAGGATGATTTGAATATAGCGTGGTTAGTATTTCATGGACTTTTTCTTGAGTTTTTGACGACTTGCCTACATAATTATATAAATAAGCCATGTGATGACTAGGTTCATTGCCATGAGCATATTGACCTATAAGTCCTGTAATATCTGCCTGATCTCTACCAGAAGTTTTTGCTGTTGCGGTAAATAAATTATCAAGGTGCTTTTCATAATCATCCTCACCACCCATCATACGTATGTGTCCTAATATATCTTGCGGTGCGTATAAGGAGTATTGCCATGCATTTGCTTCCGTGTAATTGAAATTCACTTCAAACGGATCAAAAGGCGAGAACCAAGTATTTCTAAATCGACCCTGAAAAAATCCAGTTTCGGGATTATAAAGGTTTTTATAGTTCTGAGCTCGTTTGATGAAGGTTTCATAGTCCTCGAGCGCACCTATCTTTTCTGCCATTTGTGCAATGGTCCAATCATCATAGGCATACTCCAATGTCTTTGAAACAGATTCACTTTCCTCTTCTACAGGAATAAAGCCCAGTTTTTTATACGATTTCAATCCTAGCTTATCCTGCATCGCGCTGTGCTTCATAGCTTCAAAAGCTTTTACCACATCAAAGCCATCAATACCTTTCATATAAGCATCTGCAATTACAGGGACCGCATGGTATCCTATCATACAACCCGTATAATTCCCGCTTAGATCCCAGATGGGCATAATACCACCTTCGTCATATTTTGCCGTGAACGTATTTATGAAATCATTTGTTCTTTTCTGATCAATGATTGTATATAAAGGGTGCGCTGCGCGATACGTGTCCCAGAGCGAGAAAACGGTATAATAATCAAAATCGTTAGTTTGATGCACTTCCAGATCCATGCCTCGATACCTACCATCTACATCCTGATATAGATTGGGCGCTAGCATCGTATGATATAAAGCAGTATAAAATGTGGCGACTTTGTCTTCATCATCGTCTTCAACTATGATTTTGGACAACTCCTTTTCCCACGTCGCTTTTGCTTCTTGATGTATTTCATCAAATGTTTTATCGCCTATCTCGCTTTGAAGATTGCGTTTTGCTCCGTTAACATCAACTGCAGAAATTCCGATTTTTATGATTACTGGATCATTATCAGGATTTTCAAATTTCAAAGCTTTTTTGGTTCTTGAATTATCAACATCTTTATCCCAATCCTTAATAGGATGGGAAGTCTTCATGTAGCAATACAACATTTGATTGCTAGCCCAAGCGCTGGAAAACCGTTTGCCAGATATTTCAGTAGCAGATTCAAGGTTCAGTTCGTGTTCCAACAATTTGTCGCGATGTTCCAGATCCAATATGAGAAACTGGTTGAGACTGTCCGGATATTGATATCGATGGATACCGCTGCGTTTTGAAACCGTGAGTTCCACCTTGATATCTGTATCATCGAGTTTCACGCTGTAGTATCCTGGACTGGCCGTTTCATTGTTAGGAGAGAAGCTGGAGCGATAGCCATCATTACCGTCTGCACCGTTATTAAGAACAGGTTTGTTGGTAGGCATCAACAACACATCGCCATAATCGCTCACGCCAGTACCGCTCAAATGCGTGTGTGAAAATCCATAGATTTTGTCATCGCTATAATGGTAACCGCTGCAGCCATCCCAACCATCCAGTCTGGTATCTGGACTTAATTGCATCATCCCAAAAGGCATGCTCGCTCCTGGATAAGTGTGACCGTGGCCGCCAGTTCCCACAAAGGGATTGACATATTCCGTTAGTGGTTTGGCTGCTTTTGCTTCTCTAAATTCCTGCTCATCACAAGAAATCAGTACAGCCAGTAACAATCCCAACAAGACCCATTTGCAATATTTCACTTTCGAAGTTTTAAGGTTTAAAGATAGGAAAAGGGTTGATGATGAGTCCGCTTTCGCGAAAGCGGGATTACTACCATCTCAACAACAACTACAGAACGTATCTTTGTCAAATGACTCCATTAACAGAACAGGAATTGCACCAGCTAGCGATGAATATCGTGGGAAAGGAGCTTGAGGAAGATGGTTATGATTTTCTGGCCGTGAACTCAAAGCCCAAAAAAGATCCACAGTTTGTAGTGCTCAAAAACAAAAAACTAAACTTTGTAGTAGTGCGTGCTGTTACTTATCCCGCAAATCCCGTGGAATATGACGAGAAGCTGATGCAAACCGTTTATGAACACGCCGTAAAATATAAAGCCAGAACCTACTTTGCTGGTGTAGGCCTGGCCAATTCCAGGGATTATGATATGCCTGTACATCACGAGGATGATTATGTCGTGAATTATGCAGGACTTATTGAAATCAAGGATTAGATAAAATCAACGATGCCACCTTCGGCACGCAGTGATGCTCCATTAGTTGCACTGGATAATGGGCTGGAAACATAGGCAGCCATGTTGGCAATTTCTTCTGGATCTGTAAATCGCTGTATCAAACTGGATGGCCGTTGCTCGTTGAAAAACTGTTCTTCCATCTGTTCTTTGTCGTGAGAATCACCATCGCTCATATTGTCAAGCATATCCTGCACACCATCAGAATAAGTCGGTCCAGGCAACACACTGTTTACCGTTACTGTGGTTCCTTTAGTCAGTTTTGCAAGTCCTCTGGCAACCGCTAGTTGTGCAGTTTTGGTCATTCCATAGTGAATCATTTCCTCAGGAATGTTGAAGCCACTTTCACTGCTGATAAAAATGATGCGGCCGTTATCGTTCTTTTTCAACATTTGCGGAAAAAGCGCTCGGCTCATGCGTATACCGCTCATGACGTTCACCTCAAAGAAATTCATCCATTCATCATCTGTAATATCTTCAAAGTCTTTGCCGCCAAATATTCCCAAATTATTAATGAGAATATCAATATCAGGTAGATCCTTGATCATCTTATTGATGGATGTAACAACTGCAAAGTCTGCGGACATAAAACGGACTTTATCAAAGCCTTCGAAATAGTTTTTGGATTTATTTATAGACTTCTCGCTGCTACCATGAACAATAACGGTGGCTCCTTCTTCCAGTAACTTTTTGGCAATCGCCTTTCCTATTCCTTTAGTGGATCCGGTTACTAATGCTGTTTTTCCTTTGAGTTGTAAGTCCATTGTTTTTCTTTAAAGATATTAAGCAATCACGGCAGGAGCGATTAATGAAAAGTTATAAATATGCAGGTATTCTTAAATGTTTCTATAGATATGCAGATGTATAGGTAACTTTGAAACTCAAATCATTGCTATGAAATTCTATCTTGTTTTAGTTTCGCTTTTTGTTATTCTTTCATGTAAAGAGGCAACGCAGGATCTATCCACCACGACTCAAGATATTTATGGGAATGCTATAGGAACTACTTATAGTGTCAAGTATTTCTCAGATAGCACCGTCGACCTTGAGCCAAAAGTTGATAGTTTGATCGATCTGTTCAATCAAAGCATGTCCACTTGGGTTCCTGATTCCAGAATTAACCAGATCAATGCGGGAAAAGACAGCGTGGCCGTAGGTCCAGAGTTCAAGGAAGTTTTTGATTATGCTCAGGAAATCTACCGCAAGACCGATGGTTATTTTGATCCAACCGTTGGGAATTTGGTAAATGCTTATGGTTTTGGAGCAGATGGTAAACAAGAGAAAATTCCTGAACCGTATCAGATTGACAGTTTGTTGCAGTATGTGGGGTTTTATAAACTCGATATGGTTCCCGCAGCAACTCCAGATGAATTTTACGTAGCATCCAGTCACAGCGGTATTTACCTCGACTTCAACGCCATCGCCAAAGGAACATTAGTTGATTACATCGCCAGAATGCTAGAAAATCAAGGTATCACAGATTATCTGGTTGAAGTAGGTGGCGAGGTTACCGCTTCTGGAATCAATCTGGAAAAAGGTCAGGATTGGAGCGTAGGCATAGATGACCCTACCCAAACAGCTGGCAACCGAGAACTTATCACTGCGGTAAAATTGAAAGACAAAGCGATGGCAGGAAGCGGTAACTACCGTAAGTTTAAAATTGATGAGGCAAGTGGTCAGGAATATGTGCATACTGTCAATCCGCTGACTGGTAAAGCTGTTCCCAGCGAGGTGCTGGGCGTGAACGTCATTGCAGACAACTGCACACTTGCAGATGGTTACGCTACAGCTTTTATGGCAATGCCACTGGAAAAATCCCGAAGACTGTTAGCAAATCTTCCCGAAATTGAGGTGCTCATTATGTATATGGGAACTGACGGTGAACTCAAATTTGAGACTACGCCCGGATTTAACCAGTACGTGAAACAGCCTATTTTGTAACTACCGGAATCAGTTCTCCAGCAGCCAGTCGGTGATAATCAACTTTTTCTGGAGGTAAAGTCGCTGTGTAATCCACAGCTTGAACTTTAAATCCAACAGCCGCTAGGCGCTCAAAATAATCCATCCCATAAACCCGAACGTGGTCGTATTGACCGAAGATACGTGCACGCTCCGCGCGGTCTGTGATGGTATCATCTTCAAAGGTTTTTTTCCTATCATTTTCAAGCGGTACTTGAAATATAGCCGTACCTCCAGGTCTCAAAACTCGATATAATTCCTGCATTGCTGTTTGTTCATCTGGAATATGCTCGAGCACATGATTGCAAAGAATCATATCAAATTCATTGTTTGCAAACGGTAGATTGCAGATGTCCGCCTTAACATCTGCCAGTGGTGAATTTAGATCTGTTGTGGTGTAAATGATGTTCTCGCTTTCGCGAAAGCGTTTATAAAAACATTGTTCTGGTGCAAAGTGAAGCAGCTTTGTAGGCTGAGAGAAAAGCGAGGTTTCCTTTTTCAAATACAACCAAAGCAATCGATGGCGTTCCAACGATAGGGTAGAAGGCGACAGAACATTCTCCCTAACGTTTCCATAACCATAAGGCAAAAAACTGCGGAATTTCTTTCCATCAATGGGATCCTCATAACGATTACCACGATACCACCAGGCCAGAATGGGCCGCACGGCATAACTCGCGCTAATCAACCATGGTCGTGGTATAAGGTTAAGAAAGAATTTGAAGAGTTTTTTCAAGTGGTTCTAATCTTTCCAACGATATGGATCTTCCTCATTGGAAACAATCCCCAAAACTTCATGTACATAATCGAACGTACTCAATAATCTTGGTTCGCCATCCACCATTGCCACATCATGTTCAAAGTGCGCGCTAGGTTTGCCATCGCGAGTCTTGATCGTCCAGCCGTCTGGGAAATGCTTGATGCTTTTTGTTCCCATGTTGATCATGGGTTCAATGGCCACCGTCATTCCTTCAACGAACTTTTTGCCGCGACCACGTTTACCATAGTTAGGCATCTGCGGGTCTTCGTGCATCACACGACCTAATCCGTGACCTACCAATTCGCGAACTACACCATATCCAAAACCCTCACAATATTCCTGAATCGCATAACCCACATCGCCCACACGATTCCCTAAACGAAATTGTTCGATACCTATATATAATGAGTTTTTAGTTCGCTCGAGTAGTAACTTCGTTTCTTCGGGAACTTCGCCTACGGTAAATGTATACGCATGATCGCCGTAAAAACCATCCACTATGGCGCCACAATCAATGGAAAGCACATCGCCGTCCTTGATGGCAACATCTTTGGGCAAGCCGTGAACCACTTCTTCGTTAGGACTAATCAGCAATGTGCTGGGACAATCGTACAATCCCTTAAATCCCGGGATCGCACCATTGTCTCGTATATATTGTTCAGCTAGGTCATCTAGACGCTGCGAAGTGACGCCAGGTTTGATCTCTGCAGCGATCATTCCTAGGGTTTTACTCACCATCAGCGCCGCTTGACGCATGATTTCCAGTTCCTCTTTTGTTTTCGTAACTATCATTGATTTCTTTACAAGCTGCAAAAATAGGAAATATGAGTATGATCAAGGTGGATTTGGGCGTTCCACTTCGGTGCCGCTTAAGGCGTCACCTACGGTCGGGCTTTATGTTACAATCTTTTATCACGCTTATCTCGTGATATAAGGATTTCCACTTCAATCCCTAACGCGAGATCTTGGATATTAAGTAGAACAGATGAACCACGAATATCTTCCTATATCCAGTCCAACTTCTCCTTGGTCAACTCATGTTTCACATTACCCGTATGTTTGATGGCCGCAGGCTCAACGAGCATTACATGAACTTCTTGATGCGCTATGGGTTTGTGATCAACTCCTGCGGGAACCACGATCATTTCGCCTGCACTCAGTTCTACCACCTTATCGCGGAATTCAATAATCAGCGTTCCTTTTATAATGTAGAACAGTTCATCTTCATCGGCATGATTGTGCCAGACAAATTCACCGTGAAGTTTAGCTAGTTTCACCTGCTGTCCGTTAAGCTCGCTGATGATCTTTGGCGTCCAAGTTTCGTTAAAGAGATCTAGCTTATCTGAAAGATTGATTTTATCCATAGCCATTGATTAAAAAAGGAGAGCGATAAGCTCTCCTAGATTATTTTCTTAATTTTTAATTCTCATAAGAATGTTTGTAATCTTGACCACTGACAATCTTAAGAATATCTTTTTCCAATGTCTCACGAGGGTATTCTACAAATCTTCCTAGCTCTTCACCGTCACGATAGAATATAAAGGTTGGAACTCGATTAACATCGTAGCCATTGACAAGGTCAGCTGGTTCACTTTTAGAGCGATCCACGGTAATCATTGTTAAATCATCCTGATCATATCCTACGGCGTCAAGTAGTTTGAAAAATTTAGGCGTTTCCCTTTTAGAATCACCGCACCAGGTTCCCATATAGGCACGCACTTCAACATCCTTCATTTGAGATTTCAAGTCCGCTACAACCGCATCATCTGGAGTGTATTCTTCATATCGTGGATTGAACCATGAATTGAAAGGCTCACTTTGAAAATCTTTCAAAGATGCTACACCTTGAAGGTTACCGTTAACCATAGTTGCCATTCTTGCTTCTGGTTTAGTCATTTCAACTGTAGCTACTGTTTTGGCATCACTTGTACTAGAAGCTGTAGCTTCTTTTTGCGATCCACATGCGGCTAGAATCAATGCAGCACTCGCTGTGATAAGTATTTTTTTCATTTCGTTATTTTAAATAATATTTCTGTTGTTGTTTTATCAATAGTCACTAGGCAGATTCCAATTCAAATTAGATCAAAGAACTCTGCGTCAT
This sequence comes from Nonlabens sp. Hel1_33_55, assembly GCF_900101765.1. Classification (NCBI taxonomy): domain Bacteria; kingdom Pseudomonadati; phylum Bacteroidota; class Flavobacteriia; order Flavobacteriales; family Flavobacteriaceae; genus Nonlabens; species Nonlabens sp. Hel1_33_55. Next base: position 2,089,157 of record NZ_LT627735.1, on the reverse strand, counting down.
TTCTGCAGGTTGTTCCACGCCTATCAATTTCAAAATGGTTGGTGCAATATCACCTAAAACACCATCCTTTATTTCTTTAATATCTTGATCCACTAAAATTAGCGGAACTGGATTTGTAGTATGTGCCGTATTCACGCTACCATCAGCATTCATCATAACCTCGCAGTTGCCATGATCTGCGATCACAATAATCGTATAGCCAGAATCAACGGCAGCATCTATAACTTGTTGCGCAGCATGGTCCACAGCTTCACAAGCCGCAACAGCAGCTTCCATGCTTCCCGTATGGCCTACCATATCAGGATTAGCAAAGTTGAGGCAAATAAAATCTGCTTCTGCTTTCTTGATTTCTGGAATGATCTTACCGCTAACGCAATCAATCGACATTTCTGGTTGTAGATCGTAGGTCGCAACCTTTGGCGAATTGCACATGATGCGTTCTTCTCCAGGGAAAGGTGTCTCCTCACCACCATTAAAGAAAAAGGTCACATGAGGATATTTTTCCGTTTCTGCTATTCGTATTTGTTTTTTACCAGCGTTGGAAAGAATCTCGCCAAGCGTATTTTTCAAATTAGGTTTCTCAAAGATTACTTTGATGTTTTTGAAATTCTCGTCATAAGTAGTCATGGTCACATAATACAGATCTAGCTTATGACAGTTTTGCTCATGAAAATCTCGCTGGCACAACATATCTGTCAACTCACGACCACGATCTGTTCGGTAGTTGAAAAAGATTACGACATCGCCGCTTTCAATCTTTGCTACAGGTTCACCGCCGTTAAGCGCTATAATGGGTTCGATAAATTCGTCTGTTAGTCCTGCAGCATAACTTTCACGAACAGAAGCTACCACATCATGGCTGGGTGCGCCCATACCTTCTGTCATTAGATGGTATGCTTTTGCGACGCGTTCCCATCGCTGGTCTCTATCCATGGCAAAATATCGACCTATGACGCTGGCGATCTGGGCCGGTGTTTTGGAAATGTGTTGCTCCAGACTTTCTAGGAATCCTGCGCCAGATTTGGGATCAACATCGCGTCCATCTGTAAAGGCGTGTACAAAAATATCTTCCAATCCATAATTTAATGCAGCGTCGATTAACGCCTTTAAGTGGTTGATATGTGCGTGGACACCACCATCAGATACCAATCCTGCAAAGTGGACTTTTTTGGAGTTCGCTTTCGCGAAAGCGAATGCATCGACCAGCACTTTTTCATCTTTCAAGCTGTCCTCTCGTACGGCTTTATTGATTTTGGCGAGGTCTTGATATACGATACGTCCTGCTCCCAGATTCATATGTCCTACCTCACTATTGCCCATCTGGCCGTCAGGTAAACCGACGTTTTCACCGTCTGTGCGCAAGGTCGCGTATGGATATTTCTCGTAAAGACTGTCTATATATGGCGTGTTTGCCTGTGCGATCGCGCTGACTTTAGGGTCTTGGGTAATTCCCCAACCGTCAAGGATCATCAACATGGTTTTCTTATTCAATGGAATGGTTTTAAGCCCATAAAGTTACGGAAACCGCTTAACCCTGGTTGTAAAATGGACTTAAGATTGCGAAAACAGTGGAGTAGTGCAGCTTACATCAATTCCCACAGTGCTATCAAAAGCAAAAGGCTATGGAGCACAATAAAGATAATTCTGGGAACTTTGGACTTAATCATTAAAGCCACATAAATAAAGCTGGCAATCAATATGGCTAGAAGTGATAGAGAAAACCAAGTGCTGTCTGCAGAAGTCAACCCGAAATGGTTAAAATAACCTTCCTTAGCTTCTGGAAAACCCTTATAATTAGAGAAGGTAGCAAACCAATATAATTTCGTGTAGAGAACGATTAAAAGGGTTGCACTCGGGAAGATATATTTTTTCATAAATATTTATTTCCCACCTATCGCTTGCGCCACCATCCAGCCGCCAGTCCAAGCATTCTGAAAATTGAAGCCGCCAGTGATGGCGTCAATATTCAAAATCTCTCCTGCAAAGTAGAGGTTTTCCTGTTTGCGGCTCGCTAAAGTTCTAAAGTCCACTTCTTTCAAATCTATGCCGCCAGCGGTAACGAACTCTTCCTTGAATGTGCTCTTACCGTCAATCTTGAAAACGCTTGCTGTCAAAGTGTTAGCGAGTTTGTTCAGGGTTTTGTTGGAGCAATCTGCCCATCCTTTTTCCTGTAGCGCTAGGCTTTCCGTAAGATAGATCCACAGTCTTTTGGGTAGATCGAACGGTCGATCGTTGCTTATTTGTTTTTTGCTGTTTTCGCGTTGGGCTAAGAGTACCTCGTAGCAATCATCTTGAGTTAAGTGGTTTAACCAATTGATAACCAAATCAAATTTATATCCAGAGCTGTTCAATTCCACTGCACCCCAAGCGCTCATTTTCAAAATCGCTGGTCCTGAAAATCCCCAATGGGTGATCAATAGTGGTCCCTGGGATTCTAACTTTAATTGCGGTACTTCTACACGAGCTTCCATTGCAATCCCAGCAAGATCTGTAATGGCCTTATCGACTATATTAAATGTAAATAATGAGGGAACTGCATCCACGATGGTATGTCCTAAGGATTTCATCATTTGCCAAACCTTTGGGCTGCTACCAGCTGTTATTACAAGATGATCGCACATGAACTCATCAGTTTTGGTAGTTACCTTCCATTCACTGTCGCGCTCTAGCGAGACTACGTTTTGCGAAGTTTGAACATTAATATTGTATTTTTTAGTAAGTCTTAGAAAGCAGTCGATGATGGTTTGTGAAGAATCTGTGATAGGAAACATGCGGCCATCGTCCTCAATTTTGAGTTCCACGCCATGGTTGGAAAACCACTCAATGGTATCGCCCGTCATGAATTTATGAAAAGGTCCCAATAATTCCTTCTCACCACGCGGATAATTACCCGTCAACGGTCGCGGATCAAATTCGGCATGCGTGACGTTGCAACGACCACCACCAGAAATGCGGACTTTCTGCAGTACTTCTTTACCACGTTCTAAAATAGTGATGGAAAGATCTGGACGTTGCTCGGCTAGGTTAATGGCGGTAAAAAACCCAGCAGCTCCACCACCGACTATAATGACATCAGTATTTGTATGATGTGGACTCATTAATTCCTATGCCAAATAACCTCTTCCGTTTTCTTGTTGATGGCAGCCAATAAGCTCTCAGCATTGTCATCTACGCTGATTAGGTTATTGTCAATGAGCCAGATGATGGCCTTGTCCTGTGCGCGGCCTTTGATCATTGCTTCACGGTATCCCATTCCTTCTGGAGGGAAAGTAACGAGTGAATATTTTGATGAGTATTGCTCTTTCGCGAAAGCGGACTCCAACTTCATCTCAATAGCACGCTTGGTCTGGAAATTGGGATGTGAAACGCTGTCCCGCATCTCGACAAAATTGTCCAACGCTAGATCTGCTATGGCATCGGTATCTGGTTTGCGCTCGATAGAAAATCGGTTCATGGCATCGTCCCAATCTTCACATTCTTCCAAGATTTGATCAAAAACCAATACGTCTTCAAAGCCGGCATTCATTCCCTGACCATAAAATGGTACGATGGCGTGACAGGCATCGCCCATCATCAACACCTTGCCATGAGCGGCCCAAGGCGAGCAACGCACGGTTCCCAATGGTGGCACCGGATTGCGCTGGTATTGCTCCAACAGGTCTGGAATCTGATCGTAAACATCTGGAAATTCTTCTTTGAAAAATTCAGTCACCTGATCATCTGTAGTAATCTCCTCAAAACTGTGGGGTGAGTCTTTGCGGCGCATAAATAGCGTCATGGTGAAACTGCCATCGAGATTAGGTAAGGCAATCAACATAAAACCACCACGTGGCCAGATGTGCAAAGCATGCTTGTCAATGCGCCAGCCGCCATCGTCTGCCGGTGGCATGCGCAATTCCTTATAGGCATGCGGTAGCCAATTAGTTGTATAAGAAAAGAAAAAATCGCGCTGGCGTGCCATGGCGGCACGTACTCTTGAACCAGCACCATCTGTACCCAGTAAAATATCCGGATTCCAGTGTTTGATTTGATTATCCTCCAGGTTCTTATAGTCAACACTGCCTTGTCTTAAGTCAACGCTGGTAATTTCTCTTTTGAAATCAATCTGGACTTTTTTGTATTCATCTGCTTTATCCAGCAATAATTTGTTGAGGTCTTCACGGGAGATGGAGTTAATGTAGTCATCATCTCTACCGCTGTAATTAGAGGTTAGGACTTTGCCATCTTTTGGGTGAATCATTCGTGCTTTCATGGGAATGCACAACTCTTTTACCTTGTCACCTAAGCCAACCATTTTAAGGGCGCTCAACCCGCGATCTGAAAGAGCTAGGTTAATGGATCTGCCTGCATCAACAATTTTTGTGCGCATGTCTGGTCGCTTTTCCAGTACGTTCACGTTGTAGCCACGTTGGGCAAGTCTCAATCCCAACAGCGCACCACAAAGACCTGCTCCAGTGATTAGAATGTTGGTATTAGTATCTGATATCTTCATTAAAAGTTTCTAGGAGGCGCTTAAAGAGCTGCCGTCAGGATCTGGACAAAGTTCCAGCAATCCAAGTAGGAGTTATATAAAGGTACTGGTGCAACGCGAATTACATCAGGCTCTCTCCAGTCTGCAATAACACCTCTATCACTTATGGCTTCAAAAAGACTTTTGTCTGCATTTTTGACGGCTAATGATAATTGACAGCCGCGATCTTTGGGTGTTTTGGGAGTGATGATTTTGATGCGATCGCCTTCAATATTGTTGACTAGATATTCTAGGTAATTGGTAAGTTGATTGGATTTTTCCAAAATATTTTGCCATCCAGCTTCCATAAACAACTCCATGCTCGCACGAATGGGAGCCATGCTCAATATGGGAGCGTTTGATTGTTGCCAGCCTTCGGCGCCGTAGATGGGATCAAATTTGGGATTCATTAAAAAGCGTTCTTCTTTATTGTGTCCCCACCAGCCTGCCATACGATCTAGTTGGTCATTATCTGCATGGCGCTCATGGACAAAGCATCCACCAATGCTTCCAGGGCCAGAGTTCATATACTTATAGGTACACCATACGGCAAAATCAGCGCCGCTGTCGTGCAGTTTCAAATCAACATTTCCAGCACCGTGCGCACAATCAAAGCCAACCATCGCACCGTGAGAATGGCCTAGCTCTGTTATTTTTTTTAGATCAAAGAACTGACCTGTATAATAATTAATGGAAGCGATCATTACCAAAGCGATCTCGTCACCGTGGTTCTGAAATATCGATTGAAGATCTTCCATGTCCAGCGTTGAGGTTCCCGGTCTAGGCTGCCATAAAATGACGTCTTCTTTAGGGTTTCCACCGTGATACTTGATTTGTGAATCCACCGCGTAGGTGTCACTAGGGAAAGCGTCTGCTTCCATGACAATCTTCCTGCGCTTACCTGATGGTTTGTAAAAACTTACCATCATAAAATGCAGGTTAGGCGTCAAGGTATTCATGACCACGACCTCATGGGGTAAAGCGCCTACGACTTTGGCCATGGGTTTGTTGAGGAACTCGTGGTATCGAGTCCATGGGAAAGTCTTGTCAAAATGTCCCTTGACGCCTAATTGTGCCCAATCATTCAACTCATCAGCAACATATTCCACTGCTTTTTTGGGTTGAACTCCTAGAGAGTTTCCACATAGGTAAATACTTTCTTTCCCGTCAGTATGTTTGGGGATGGTAAAGCTTTCGCGAAAGCGAGATAAACTATCTGCAGCATCAAGCGATTGAGCATACTCTTTAGTGGAATCAAATGTCATTTATTATTCTTTACTAATGTTAATGTCTGAGAAGTAGATGTTTAGAGTGCCGTCTTTCGAGCGGTGATTGGTCGCTATTTTTATTCCCTCATAATCTTTGTAATCTTCAAAGGATGTTGTCATGGCTGGTTCTGTAGCGCCCTTTGGGTAATACATCCATTTGTCGATCATCATATTTTCATCAATCACCATATCATAACGATCGCCAGGAGTGTATCCATCGTTACCGGTATATTGGACTTTAACCATTTTACCTTCGCTAGACTCTGGATAAGAAATTTCTTTACCATTGTCCCAAGCTAACTTGAATTGTGGCAAGAGCCAGTAAACATCGTTTACAAAAGCGCGATCTGCACTCATAGCTAGACTATCATTAACTTGTTTACGGTTGTAGGTGATGGTCTCATCATTTGAATTAAGAGTTACCTGGTCAGATTTAGGATTCCAATCCCATTCACGTGAGGCCATTGTCTCGCCATTACGTTCTACATTAAAGGTAAACTCTACCATATTTACATCATTCCAACTTTCGAGCCCGCTGGTGTTGGCAACTTGCATGGATAATTCAGGAGTTTCTTCAACGGCGATTTCATCCTTATTTTCATTCTTGCAGGAAACAAGCGCGACAGAAAATACTATAGGTAAAAGATATTTTTTCATAATTGTGGTTGTTGGATTTTGAGGATCAAAAGTACGATTTCTAGGGCGTTATAAAATTGTAAAGGTTTGTGAATATGGTCTCTGTCGCTAGAATGGAAAGTACCTTTGTATCGTGAGAAAAAAGATAGTACAAACTAAGATCAGTAAAAGAAGAAAGAACGTCATCATATTACTTTTGGGGACGCTTATTGCTATTGGACCATTCTCTATTGATACTTATCTACCAGCGTTTAAACAAATTGCAGGAGATTTTAATGTAGATACCAGCGCAATAGGTCTCACATTGACTACCTATTTTATAGGTATAGGATTAGGGCAGCTTGCTTATGGACCTTTAATGGACAAGTATGGACGCAGGAAGCCATTGATTGTAGGTTTGACGCTCTATATATTAATGAGTATTCTTTGCGGTCTAGCATGGGATCTTTGGTCACTTGCATTTTTTAGGTTTTTTATGGCGTTGGGTGGTTGTGCTGGTATGGTTGCTAGCAAGGCTGTGGTAAGGGACTATTTTGAAAAAGATCAAGTGGCAGATGTATTGAGCACGCTCATGCTCATCATGGGAGTTGCTCCGATAATAGCACCAACCGTTGGCGGATTCATTATTACCGCCTTTCACTGGGAAGTTGTTTTCTTCTGTCTCGCAGGCTTTGCTGCCATAATGCTTTTCAATGTTGTCTATATTTTACCAGAAAGTGCAGAGCCTATCAGCTCCACTAGTTTGAGGCCAACTAGAGTAGCCAAGGAATATTGGTCTATATATAAGAATAAGGATTTCTTCCTTTTTTCAACCACACGTGGTTTTGCTATAGGTGCACTCCTTGCCTATGTAGCCAGTGCACCATTCGTGTTTATTGAATTTTTCGGGATAAGTGAGGATATGTTCGGATACATATTTGGCGGTAATGCTGCCGGACTAATTTTAGGAAGTCAACTCAACCGGCTCTTTTTAAAGAGATTTACGACTTTCCAAATCACATTTACCGTTGCGATTATTATGGCATTTCTTACTTGTGGTATAACTATTTACAGCCTGCTGGTGCAACCACACTTCTGGGTTATTTATCCAGGCTTGTTCACAATGCTGTTCTTTATAGGTTTTCAAAACCCAAACGTTACAGCACTTAGTCTGCAACCCTTCAATCTCCAGGCAGGTAGTGCAAGTGCATTGGTAGGAGCGGTGAGTATGATATTTGGGAGTATAGCCAGTACACTTGTAGCCCAATTACTGGTGGACGGGATCATGCCGTTATTATTGATAGTAACCATATGTAGTATCGCTGGTTGTATAGCTGTAGTATATTATAAAGTGGAGTATGGTCATGGGTACGCTTTCGCGAAAGCTTATTACCATCATCCTCATCGCATCAAACAACGTCGGGAGGCAGCATAATCAATAGTGACAATTTTGGATGGAATGATCATCTAAATATTAAAGTTATTTAAACATTTTGTTGTAGGTACAATTAAATATTACTTTTAGAATATGAAAAAAGTAGTCCATAAAGCAGAAAGTCGCGGCCATGCAAATCATGGCTGGTTAAACGCAAACCATAGTTTTAGTTTTGCTAGCTGGTATAATCCAGAGCGCATTAATTTTGGAGCCATAAGAGTTTTGAATGATGACGTCATAGCTCCAGGAGCGGGATTTCCAACCCATCCACATGATAATATGGAAATAATCACCATTCCTTTATCTGGTGTTTTAGAACATAAAGATAGTATGGGAAATGTAGCGCAGATCAAAACTGGAGAGGTCCAAGTCATGAGCGCAGGAACAGGTGTGACGCATTCAGAATATAATGGTAGTCAGACAGAAGAATTAAAGTTGTTTCAGATATGGCTATTTCCAAATAAGAAAGATGTCAAACCCAGATACGATGAATTAAAGCTGAAAGCAGAAGATCGTAAAAACACCTTTCAACAAATTCTTTCACCGTCTCCAGATGACGATGGGGTATGGATTCATCAAGATGCATGGATGCATGTAATTTCTATGGACCCAAAGACTGAGAAAGAGTATAAGCTTAAGAATTCTGCAAATGGTGTCTATGTCATGAATATAGAGGGTGAAGTAGAAATAGAAGGAGATCGATTAAGTAATCGTGATGCCATCGGTATTACAGAGTCTGATTCCATAAATTTCAAAGCAGCATCTCAATCTGAATTATTACTGATTGAAGTACCTATGCAATTCTAATCTCATAAACAAATTGATTTTTCAAGAGCAGCCTCTGTGGGCTGCTTTTCTGTTGTTGTAAGTTTCGCTTTAGGTTTTGGGAGTGTTTTTGATTGAGTTTGGAGTAACGGGTTTGGTTGATGAGGTGTTGATTTCGTAGAGAAGTTGATGGAAAGCATATGCTATCGGAAAATATTTCAATTTTTTTGAGTTTGTATTTTTTTGTAAATCAGGGTGTTGAAATTTAATAGTGGATTTATTGCATTTTTCTTTTGAAAAGATTTGGTTGGAAGAGAAATGTATCTGTATATTTGCACCCGCTTTGCAAGAGACGTTACGTCGAAATTCAGAGCAACGTTCATCAGGAGTAGTGGAAGACTGGAGTATTTAGGCATCGTGAAGAGGCCTTGGCGAAGGTTCCAAAAAGATAGCTTCTGATAAGTTCATTGAGATATTGATTGACAGCACAAAAAGAACAGGTTTGTTCCTTTTTAGAAAGGGATGGACCGGTAAGAATAATTATAATATAGTGTAAACAGACAAGAACGCCAATTGCTAGTAGTATATAGGTTATGGGATTCTCGCAAGAGATCTTTTTAACAAGATTCTACGATGAAGAGTTTGATCCTGGCTCAGGATGAACGCTAGCGGCAGGCCTAACACATGCAAGTCGAGGGGTAACAGGGAGCTTGCTCCGCTGACGACCGGCGCACGGGTGCGTAACGCGTATACAATCTGCCCATTACTGAGGAATAGCCCGAAGAAATTTGGATTAACGCCTCATGGTACCAGCTAGCCGCATGGCTTACTGGTTAAAGGTTACGGTAATGGATGAGTATGCGTCCTATTAGCTAGATGGAGAGGTAACGGCTCCCCATGGCTACGATAGGTAGGGGTCCTGAGAGGGAGATCCCCCACACTGGTACTGAGACACGGACCAGACTCCTACGGGAGGCAGCAGTGAGGAATATTGGACAATGGGCGAGAGCCTGATCCAGCCATGCCGCGTGCAGGAAGACGGCCCTATGGGTTGTAAACTGCTTTTGTACGGGAAGAAACCCCTCTACGTGTAGAGGGCTGACGGTACCGTAAGAATAAGCACCGGCTAACTCCGTGCCAGCAGCCGCGGTAATACGGAGGGTGCAAGCGTTATCCGGAATCATTGGGTTTAAAGGGTCCGTAGGCGGGTGTTTAAGTCAGTGGTGAAATGCAGGGGCTCAACTCCGGCACTGCCATTGATACTGAACATCTTGAATTATTGTGAAGTGGCTAGAATATGTAGTGTAGCGGTGAAATGCTTAGATATTACATAGAATACCGATTGCGAAGGCAGGTCACTAACAATACATTGACGCTGAGGGACGAAAGCGTGGGTAGCGAACAGGATTAGATACCCTGGTAGTCCACGCCGTAAACGATGGTTACTAGCTGTCCGGCTCGATTGAGAGCTGGGTGGCCAAGCGAAAGTGATAAGTAACCCACCTGGGGAGTACGTTCGCAAGAATGAAACTCAAAGGAATTGACGGGGGCCCGCACAAGCGGTGGAGCATGTGGTTTAATTCGATGATACGCGAGGAACCTTACCAGGGCTTAAATGCAGACTGACAGGCTTGGAAACAGGCTTTTCTTCGGACAGTTTGCAAGGTGCTGCATGGTTGTCGTCAGCTCGTGCCGTGAGGTGTCAGGTTAAGTCCTATAACGAGCGCAACCCCTATTGCTAGTTGCCAGCGAGTCATGTCGGGGACTCTAGCGAGACTGCCGGTGCAAACCGTGAGGAAGGTGGGGATGACGTCAAATCATCACGGCCCTTACGTCCTGGGCCACACACGTGCTACAATGGTAGGGACAGAGAGCAGCCACCTCGTGAGAGGGAGCGAATCTATAAACCCTATCACAGTTCGGATCGTAGTCTGCAACTCGACTACGTGAAGCTGGAATCGCTAGTAATCGCATATCAGCCATGATGCGGTGAATACGTTCCCGGGCCTTGTACACACCGCCCGTCAAGCCATGGAAGCTGGGGGTACCTGAAGTCGGTGACCGCAAGGAGCTGCCTAGGGTAAAACCGGTAACTGGGGCTAAGTCGTAACAAGGTAGCCGTACCGGAAGGTGCGGCTGGAACACCTCCTTTCTGGAGTTCCTGAAATAATGGAACCTAAAAATGAGAGTTCCGTGACCTACTACATGCAAATGGCGTGTTTGTTTATATTATTATCTAGTACAACTGTCAATCTTATTTATAAAAAAAGTCGAAAGACGAGTGGTGTGCCTTTCGAGGTATGTTACAGTCTCATAGCTCAGCTGGTTAGAGCGCTACACTGATAATGTAGAGGTCGGCAGTTCGAGTCTGCCTGAGACTACTTTTAAACATTACGCTTTCGCGAAAGCTAAAATCGCACTCAGTTCATTATATATATTGAAGGAAATTCTAGAAGTTAGAGAGTTCTACATTCATCATTCTGAATTCACAATTCTGAATTCCAAACAATGGGGGATTAGCTCAGCTGGCTAGAGCGCCTGCCTTGCACGCAGGAGGTCATCGGTTCGACTCCGATATTCTCCACCAAAGTTCCCACGTAGGTGGGAATCTCTTCGAGTTTAGCAATAAGCCTGAAGAGATACCTAGTCAAGCTGGGTATGAAACGTTCATTGACATATTGAAAAGATTAAACGAGAAACAGATAGGCACATTGAAAGATGTGTTTGTTATTAGTAAAATAAGAATACAAGAGCAAGGCGTTGATTTTCTATCGTTAGAAGATCAGCATTGAATACCATAAGCAAATTAAGGGCGTATGGGGGATGCCTAGGCTCTCAGAGGCGACGAAGGACGCGATAAGCTGCGATAAGCTGCGGGGATTGGCACATACGATGTGATCCGCAGATTTCCGAATGGGGCAACCCGTCATGTTGAAGACATGTCATGCCGTAAGGCAAGCAAACCCGGTGAACTGAAACATCTAAGTAGCCGGAGGAAGAGAAAACAATAGTGATTCCGCTAGTAGTGGCGAGCGAACGCGGAATAGCCCAAACCATTCAGTTT